>NZ_RHPP01000050.1 GCF_003935715.1 Stenotrophomonas sp. 278
GCGCTGCGCATGACCGCCGGCTGCTGCTCGTCCGCCGCAGCGTCGATGCGGGCCCAGCGTAGCTCGGCGCTCAGCCCGCCCTTGGCGTCAAGTACGGCGAATACCGGGTCGCAGGCATCGGGCAACGACTTGCCGGTGCTCTTCCAGATCGCTTGGGCATCACTCACCCACTGCGCATCGGCCTTTCCAGTGGCCTGACGCGCATTGAGCTGCGCACAACGCAGGCCCACGTTGTCGGTGGGAACCCAGTTGGCCAGCAGGGTGTTCCAGTCCTGGCGGCGCGCCACGGCCGGCAGCCACACGCTGCGGAAGCTGGTGGCCACGGCCTGGCCGTTGTAGCGCTTGAGGAAGTCCTGCGCTTGGGCGGTGCTGACCGTGTCGATGTTGCGGCGCAGATTGGCGTACTCCAGCCAGCCGTACAGGGGATGCTGGCTCAGTCCGCCGGCCTGGGCTGGGTTGAACTGGCCGCGTTCGGCGCTGTCGATGGCGGTTTTGATCTGCGCGCGCTGCGCGTCGAGGCTCTGCGCCCGGGCGGGGAGAGCCGCGGCGACGGCAACGGCAGCGGCAGCGGCGCTGAGCAGGAGCGGGGAAAGTCGATTCATGCCCAAAAGGATAGCGGGCTGCGGTGAAGGCCGGCGTAGGTAAACCTACCGGTGGATGAACGTAACTTCAGCACACCCTGAACAGGCCGCTGGCGCGGGCGTAATGTCGGGGACGCACGACCAACGGTCGTGCGCTACCGGGATTCCACATCGTTCGCATACGGGGATATCACCATGGCATTCAGCGCAGCAGGCTCTTCTTCCTCCGGCCCCCTGGCCGACATCAACGTCACTCCACTGGTCGATGTCATGCTGGTGTTGCTGATCATCTTCATTGTCACCGCGCCAATGATCGCCCGCCCCATTCCGGTCAATCTGCCCCAGCGCACCGACATCGCGCAGCCCATTGAACCGCCCCCTCCGATCGAGCTGCGGGTGGATGCCGGCAACCAGGTGTTCTGGAACGGGCAGGCGGTCGCTGTCTCTTCACTGCACGGGCGCATGCAGGACGTGGCGCAGGCCAACGCCGGCAATCTGCCCGTGCTGCGTATCGACACCAGCCCGGAGGCCGAATACGACGTGATGGCCAAGGTGCTGGCGGCGGCCAGCAATGCCCATATGGACCGCATCAGCTTCGTGAGATAACCGATATGGGCCGACCAAGGCTGTCTTTTTTGTAAAACCCGCGTGAAAGCGGGGTTTTCATCACGCCTTCATCTTTACAGGTTGTTTACAAAGGAAGGGCCGCCGCGTTTCAAGGGGGAGCGCGGCGGTCCCAGACCAACATTCCTTTGGAGAGAGAGCGAATGAACACCCTGCATCACCGCCCCTTGGCGGTTGCTGTCGCGTTGTGCCTGTTGGTTGTACCCGCGCTGGCCAGCGCCCAGGAAACACCTCGCCCCACCACCGAACTGGACCGCGTCGACGTCACCGGTACCCGCATCAAGCGCGCCGAAGTCGAGGGCCAGGTGCCGATCCAGACCCTCAGCCGCGAGCAGATCGAGCAGACCGGCCTGAACTCCATCGGTGAAGTGCTGCAGCAGCTGACCGGCTCCGGTTCGGCGCTGAACGCCAAGTTCAACTCCTCCGGCAACTTCGGCTTCCCCCCTGACGGTAGCGGCGTGGGCGCGGGTTCGGCCCAGGTTGACCTGCGCCACCTCGGGGCCAAGCGCGTGCTGGTGCTGGTGGACGGCATCCGCTGGGTGAACGAGTCTTCGGCCTCCGGCGTGGGCGCGGCCACCGACCTCAATACCATCCCCCTGGCCATCGTAGAGCGCATCGAAGTGCTCGAAGATGGCGCGTCTTCGCTGTATGGCTCGGACGCCATTGCCGGCGTGGTCAACATCATCACCCGCCGTGAGTTCGACGGCGGACAAGTCACCCTCAACTACGGTGAGTACAGCAAGGGCGACGGCACCCAGAAGGGCGTGGACCTGGCTTGGGGCACGAGTGGGGACCGCTACAGCCTGTTCCTGGGTGCCAGCTGGACCAAGCAGGACCCGGTGTATGCAAGCACCCGCGAACAGTCACGCGTGCCGATCCCGGGCACCGGCCTGACCTTCGGCAGCTCTGCCACGCCGAATGGCCGCTTCATGTTCACCGACCCCAATACGGGGATCGACTACAACATCACGCCCAATAACGGGGTGACCAACCCCACCTTCAACGGTGTGGGCGGTTGTGACCGCACCGACGACTACCATTGCTTCGCCACGGCGGACCGCTTCAACTTCGCCGAGTACAACCTGCTGCTGACCCCGTCCGAGCGCAAGGGCATCTTCGGCCAGTTCCGCTTCGACATCACCGACAACGTGCAGTGGTACATCAAGGCACTGGGCAACCGCCGTGAGTCCACCAACCAGGCCGCCCCCGAGCCGCTGTTCTTCGGTCCTGACGGTGCCACCGGCAACCCGCTGGCCGACAACATCGTCATCTCGGCACTGAATCCGTACAACCCGTTCGGCTTCGACCTGGATTCGTCGAGCAACCTGAGCATGGTCGGCCGCCGTCCGGTGGAGGGTGGCGCGCGTGTCTTCGAGCAGGAGGTCAACACGCAGTACTTCGCCACCGGCCTGGTCGGCAACTTCGACGCCGCCGACCGCAGCTGGTACTGGGACGTCAACGGCATGTACAGCAAGAACAAGGCCGAACAGACCAACTATGGCAGCTACGACATCTTCAAGGTGAACATGGCGCTGGGCGACCCGGCCGTGTGTGCGGCGACGCCGGGATGCGTGCCGCTGAACATCTTCGGCGGCCCCGGTACGATCACGCCCGAGATGCTGCAGTGGATCCAGCCGGTGGTGCGCGACCGCAGCGTCAACGAGCTGAGCCTGTTCACCGCCAACCTGAGCAGTGACCTGTTCAACCTTCCGGCCGGACCGGTGTCGTTCGCGACCGGTTATGAGTACCGCAAGTACGAAGGGTCCTACACCCCGGATCCGCTGACCGTGCGCGGCCATTACAACGGTGTGCCGTCGTTGCCGACCTCCGGTTCGTATGACGTCAACGAAGCGTACCTGGAGTTGAGCGTTCCGATCTTCGCCAACACCGAGATCGGCTCGAAGATGGATCTGAGCTTGGCCGGACGCTACTCGGACTACTCGACCTTCGGTGGCGAGTTCACGCCGAAATACGGCCTGCGCTGGCAGGTGACCAACGACTTCGTGCTGCGCACCAGCTACGCCGAGGGCTTCCGTGCCCCGTCCATCGGTGAGCTGTACGGCTCGGCCGCGCGCGCGGACCTGCAGTTGTTCGATCCGTGCTCGGTCGGCCTGGGCGGTACACCACCGCGTGGCAGCGCGGCCAACTGCGCGGCGCTGGGCGTGCCGGCCGGCTTCCAGCAGGCCAATTCGCAGATCTCGGTCACCACCGGCGGCAATCCCGAACTGGACCCGGAGCGTTCGCGCAGTTTCAGCGCCGGCTTTGTGTGGAGCCCGTGGTTCGGCAGCAACACCTCGTGGTCCGAACGCTTTGACGTGGAAGTGACCTTCTACCGCCACCATATTGAAGGGGCGATCCAGGCCATCGATGCGCAGACCCAGCTGGACCTGTGCGTGGATACGCTGGATTCTGTGTACTGCGATGGCATCAGCCGTGCGAGCACCGGCGCGGTCAGCGCCTTCAACAACCGGCTGACCAACCTCGGCTCGATCAAGACCGATGGCTGGGACGTGGACCTGTTCTGGACGCTGCCACAGAGCGACATCGGCCAGTTCAAGATCGGCTGGCAGAACACCTTCGTCGGTCGCTACGAGGCGCTGGGTGCTGCGGGCCAGAAGCAGCCGCAGGAGCCGGGCATCGAAGTGGTGAACAGCTCGATTCCGGAGTGGACCAGCAACGCCACGCTGGGCTGGAGCCTGGGCGCGTGGAATGCGTCGTGGACGGTGCGGCACATTTCCGAACTGACCGAGCAATGCGGTGATGCCTCCACCTTCCCGGTCTGCAGCGATCAGGCGGCGGGGACCAATACGCTGTCAGCCACCACGTACCACGATTTCCAGGTGGGCTATAAGATCGACTGGATGAAGGGGCTGCAGCTGAGCGCAGGCTTGAACAACGCCTTCGACAAGGATCCGCCGATTTGCCTGTCGTGCTCGTTGAACGGCTATGACGCCTCCACGTATGACATCCCGCGTGGGCGTTACTGGTACCTGCGCGCGGACCTGCGGTTCTGATGTAAGGGGCACCGGGCAATGCCCGGTGCCCCGCTTTCGCATCACGACTTCGGCAGCATTGCGTCCATCACGCGGTCGATGCTGAAGCTGGCCGCACGCGCACGCGGCGGAAATTCCTTGAAGCTCTGCAGCCACTGCGCCAGCATAGGTGGCGCGGCGTACAGCAGGAAGTTCTGCTCGAGGAACCAGTCGTTGTACTTGAAGCTCTCCTCACCGCGCTCGAACGGATCGGCACGCAGGTCGAAGAACTTTGGTATACGCATTTCCGACAGCGGCTCGCGCCAGCTTTGCAGGCCCACCGCACGCTGCTCGGCAAACACCACCTTCCAGCGGCCCAGGCGCACGCCCATGCATTCTCCGTCATCGCTCCAGTAGATGAAGCCTTCGCGTGGGGCATCTTGGCTCTTGCCCGACAAATAGGGCAGCAGGTTGACTCCGTCCATGTGTACCTTGTAGGTGCGCCCGCCCATGCTGTAGCCCTTCTTCACCTTTTCGACCAGGTCCGGCTCGTCATTGGCGGCAGCGAAGGTGGGAATGAAATCCTGCAACGAGGCGATGTCGTTGATCACCCGTCCCGGTTCGATCACGCCCGGCCAGCGCATCACGCACGGCACCCGCCAGCCGCCTTCCCAGTTGCTGTCCTTCTCGCCACGGAAGGGCGTGGTGCCGCCGTCGGGCCACGTGCACACTTCGGCCCCGTTGTCGGTGGTGAATACCACGATAGTGTTGTCTGCAACGTTGAGTTCATCAAGCTTGTCCAGCAACTGGCCGACGTAGCCATCCAGCTCGACCATGCCGTCCGGGTAGGTGCCCAGCCCAGTCACACCTTGCGATGCTGGCTTGAGGTGAGTGAACACGTGCATGCGGGTGGGGTTGAAGTAACAGAACCACGGCTCGTTGGCCTGCGACTTGCGCGTGATGAAGTCCAGGGCGGATGCGAGGAACTCCTCATCCACGGTCTCCATGCGCTTGCGGGTCAGCGGGCCGGTGTTCTCGATCTGCTGCCGGCCGACCTTGCCGAACTGTTCGTCGACGGTGGCGTCTTCCTTGTCGATGGCCTTGCACTTGAGTACGCCACGTGGACCGTACTTCTTGCGGAACGCAGGGTCCTTGGGATAGTTCGGATACTCAGGCTCTTCTTCGGCATTGAGGTGATACAGGTTGCCGAAGAACTCATCGAAACCGTGCACGGTGGGCAGGTGCTCGTTGCGGTCGCCGAGATGGTTCTTGCCGAATTGGCCGGTGGCGTAGCCGAAGTGCTTGAGGAACTCGCCAATGGACGGGTCTTCGAAGCTCAAGCCCAGCGTGGCACCGGGCATGCCGACCTTGGTCAGCCCGGTGCGGATCGGCGACTGGCCGGTGATGAATGCGGCACGTCCGGCCGTGCAGCTCTGCTGGCCGTAGAAGTCGGTGAAGTTGGCCCCTTCACGCGCGATGCGGTCGATGTTGGGGGTGTGGTACCCCATCACGCCGTTGTTGTTGCAGCTGATGTTGAACCAGCCGATGTCATCGGCCATCACGAACAGGATGTTCGGTTTTTGGGCGGCCATGAGAGTCGTCCTGCGAGGGGAGGTCCGGGCAGGGTAGGGCGTGGGCACGCCGGAGGCATCCGAAGAAGTGCTGCAGGCGCGACGGTAAGAATACCGAGACCCAAAAGCGCAAGGCCCGGGAAATCCCGGGCCTTGTGCGTGTTGCCGTGTTGTTCCGTGCAGCCGGGCAAGCCCGGCTCTACGTGGCAACCACGAATCAGAACGACCAGGTAAACGTGATCGAGCCGTTGCGCTCGTCGCCGAAGGCACCGTAACCATTCACCTGCGACAGATACTTCTTGTCCAGCAGGTTGTTCAGGTTGGCCTGAACACTGAACTGCGGGGCGATGCGGTAGCGCACGAAGGCATTCACCAGTGCATAGCCGCCCTGTTCGATCTGGCCATAGGCCGGCACCGGGTAGTAGATGCGGTTCTGCCAGTTGGCACCACCACCGAAGGTCAGGTCGGTCATCGACTGCGGGGTGTAGCTGGTGAACAGCTTGATCGCGGTCTGCGGCAGACGGGTGTTGATGTCGGTGCCGTCGGCGTCCTTGGCCACGTAGCGCGACGCACCGAAGCTGGCATTCCAGCCCGGGGCCAGCTCGCCGTTCACTTCCACTTCGAAGCCGCGGCTGACAGTGCCACGCGCGCCGACGTAGGCGAACTCGAACTCACTCCCAGGAACCAGCTGAGTGGTCGCCTGGCCGACGTTGTCCTGTTCGATGCGGAACACGGCGGCCGAGGCATTCAGGCGATCATCGAACCATGCCGCCTTGACGCCGACTTCGTAGCTCTTGCCGTCCACCGGGTCCAGATAGCCGCCCTGCTGGTTGCGCAGGGTCTGCGGCTGGAAGATCTCGGTGTAGGAGGCGTACGTGCTCCAGGTGTCATTGAAGTCATACACCAGGCCGGCATATGGCGTCGTCACCTTGTGGCTGAACTTGCTGACCGTGGTGCCTTCGATGCCGTCCAGGCTCCAGTCGGTGTAGCGCGCGCCCAGGATCAGCTTCAGTGGCTCGGCCAGCGACAGACGGGTCGCGGCATAGGCACCCTTCTGGGTGATCGTGCCGCGGCTCTGCTGCGCCATGTCGCCCCAGTTCGGTTCGCTGATGTCGCCGGTCCAGTTCAGGTAGCTGGTGAACGGGTCCCAGGGCTGGGTCGGGCCGCCTACAACATAGCTGCCTGCGTTCAGGTACTCGCGCTTGTTGTAGCTCAGGCCGCCCATCACTTCATGCTTCAGGCCGAACAGCTCAAACGCGCCGCTGAAGTAGCCATCCACCGCGTTGACCTTGCGCTCGGTGTTGTAGAAGCCGGCAGACGGAGAAACGCCCGCACCGGTTTCGCGGTCGAACAGCGACGCACCGGTCACCCAGTCGTTATACGCCGGGTAGAACAGCTTGTCGTCGGCCTTGGTTTCATCATGGGTCGCGCCGATGCGGACCATCCAGTCCTCGTTGAAGTCGTGCTCCAGCGTGGCGAACGCGCGCTTGCTGGTGGTGTCCCAGTAGGTCCACTTGGCGGCCGAGTTGAATGTCTCGTCGTAGCCGGTCGAGCTGCCGTCGGAGTACAGCATCGGGAAGCCGCCCCAGGTCGCGCCATTGGCGCGCTTCTGCTGGTAGTCGTAGCCCACGCTCAGCTGGGTGTCCGGGGTCAGGTCGGCGTCGATCACCGCATAGCCCAGCGTCTTGTGCTGGTCGTAGCGGTCCATCTGCGATTCGGTGTCCAGGTAGCTGCCAATGACGCGGGCGCGTACCGAGCCGCTCTTGTTCAGCGGGGTGGTCACGTCGACAGTGCTGCGGGTACGGCCCCAGCTGCCGACGTTGACGGAGACGCTGCCGGTCAGCTCGGCGCTGTCGGCGTGCTTGCGGATCAGGTTGACCGAGGCCGACGGGTTGCCGGCACCGGTCAGCAGGCCGGTGGAACCGCGCACGATTTCCACGCGGTCATAGATGGCCAGATCCAGGCCGGAATCGCCGTAGCTCCAGTTCTGCACCATCTGGGTGGGCAGGTTGTCGAACTGGTAGCTGTCGATGTAGAAGCCGCGCGCATAGAACTCGGTGCGCTCGGTGTCGGACTGGGTGCTGCTGACGCCGGTGGTGTTGCTCAGCACGTCGAGAATGTCGTCGAGATTCTGGTCCTCGATGCGCTGGTGGCTGATGATGCTGATCGACTGCGGAATCTCGCGCGGGGCGAGGTTGAAGCGGGTACCGGCGGAGGTGCGGCGCACCGAGAACCCTTCCGCGCGCTCGCCCTTGACCACGATCTTGTCCAGGGTGGTGGCGTCGGTGCTGTCCTGGGCAAATGCCGGGGCAGCAGCAAAGGTGGCCAGCGCGACCAGCAGCGCCTGCGGCAGGCGGTGGTGGGGCAGGCGGCGGGACAGCACGGCAGTGCGACGGGTCATCAGCGGTTCCTGGGCAGCGGCGCGCGCCAGGCAACTCTCCACGCTGAGCCAGGCGGTGCGCGAAATAGGAGGGGGCAGGTCGTGGCTGGGCCTTGAATCCAAAGCACCGGGCTCGGTAACTGATCGCCGCCGCACCTTCCTGGTGTGAACGGGATCACGCTATGTTAATGCGAATCATTGTCAGGCGCAATGCGACACCCAGTCGCGCTTCTGGCCTGGTCTTAACACGTCGCGGGCCAGGATGGCGGGCAATCCACCGGCGGGAGCGCCCTGATGATTGCCAAGAACACGATCTGTCTCTGGTACGACGGCGCCGCGCTGGAGGCGGCCACCTTCTATGCCGCCACCTTCCCGGACAGTGCGGTCAACGCGGTGCACCGGGCCCCGTCGGACTACCCGGCGGGCAAGGCGGGGGATGTGCTGACCGTGGACTTCACCGTGCTGGGCATTCCCTGCATCGGGTTGAACGGCGGACCGGCGTTCAAGCACAGCGAGGCGTTCTCCTTCCAGGTCGCCACTGACGACCAAGCCGAGACCGACCGCTACTGGGACGCCATCGTCGGCAATGGGGGCCAGGAAAGCGAGTGTGGCTGGTGCCGCGACAAATGGGGCCTGTCCTGGCAGATCACCCCGCGTGTGCTGACCGAGGCGTTCACCAGCAGCGATCCGGCGGTGGCCAAGCGCGCCTTCGAGGCGATGATGACAATGACGAAGATCGACGTGGCCCGAATCGAAGCAGCGATAAAAGGCTCGTAGAGCCACGCCCTGCGTGGCTTCGACCGTGCCTGGCACCGCGCAGCCACGCAGGGCGTGGCTCTACGGGATATCCGGCTGCCCCAATCGGCACTATCCTCCCGCGATGTCGACCTCGCGCCATGCCTCGCTGCTTCCCGTTCTGGCCGTCCTCGGCTCCGTCACCGCGCTCGCGGTCGGTACCTCGTTCGCCAAACAGCTGTTCCCGCTGATCGGCGCGCAGGGCACCAGCGCGCTGCGCGTAGGCTTCTCGGCGCTGGTGTTGCTGGCCGTGTTCCGGCCCTGGCGCTGGACCACAACGCGTACCGACGCGGGCGCGATCCTGCGCTACGGCCTGACCTTGGGCGCAATGAATCTGATGTTCTACATGGCGCTGCGGACCATCCCGTTCGGGATCGCGGTGGCGATCGAGTTCTGCGGTCCGTTGGCGGTGGCGATGTGGTCATCGCGCCGGCCGATCGACTTCCTCTGGGTGGGCTGTGCGGTGGCCGGGCTGCTGTTGCTGCTGCCGCTGGGCCACGGCGAGCCGCTGGACCCCACCGGGGTGATGTTTGCGCTGGGTGCGGCGGCGTGCTGGGCGATGTACATCATCTTCGGCAAGCGGGCCGGCCATCTACCGGCCGGGCACACGGTATCGCTGGGCATGTGTGCGGCCGCGCTGGTGGTGGTGCCGGTCGGCGTGGCGCATGCCGGCGCGGCACTGTTGGACCCGAAGATCCTGCTGTTCGGACTGGGTGTGGCGATTGTGTCCAGCGCCATTCCCATGTGGCTGGAGATGATGGCGCTCAAGCGGCTGCCGAAGGAAACCTTCGGCATTCTGATCAGCATGGAACCGGCGGTGGCCGCATTGCTGGCGATGGGCCTGCTGGCCGAGCATCTGACCGTGCTGCAGTGGACGGCGATTGGCTGCACCGTGCTGGCGTCGGTGGGAAGTACGTTGACCGCAAAGCCGACGCAGATGCCGATCAACACCTGACCACCGCGTCGGCCTCCGGGCACCGCGATGACGCGCATGGCGCGTCACTACGGGATGCCGACGGTAGTGACACGCCATGCGTGTCAGCGCGATGCCAGATCCAGGCGTTGCCTAGCGCACCGCTTCCGCTGGCACATCGATCTCCATCGCAAGCGCCAGATGATCCGAATACGCCGCCGGTACCGCTTCGGCACTGCGCTGCTGCAGGTTGCTGCTGAGCAGGATGTGGTCGATGGCGCGGTCGGGCCGCCAGCTGGGAAAGGTCGGCACCGCGCAGCCGGGCGGCTGCAGGGTGGTCTTCTGATAGAGCGCCTGCATCTCCGGCCGGTCGGCCAGGCAGTTGAAGTCGCCCATCAGCACGGCATTGGGGTGGTCGCTCAACAGCTCGGCAATGAACGCCAACTGCGACATGCGCGAGTTGGTGCCCAATGACAGGTGCGCCACGGCCACCAGCAGGCCTTCGTTGCCCTCGCCAAACTTGGCCAGCAGCACACCGCGCCCGCCGATGCGGCCGGGGAGGGCGTGGTCCTGGACTTCCACCGGCTCCAACCGGCTCAGCAGACCATTTGCACTGGAGGCGACGCCGCCCATGCGGCGGTTGGGCTGATGGCTCCAGTAGTTGAAGCCGGCACGCTGGGCCAGATAGTGGGTCTGGTTGGTGAAGCCTGAGCGCAGGCTGCCGGGGTCGGCCTCCTGCAGGCCGACGATGTCATGACCGCGGGCCAGCTGGGCGATGGCGTCCAGGCTGGTCCGTTTGCGTCCCGCCGGCAGCGCATGTGACCAGCTGCGGGTCACATAGTCGCTGTACCGGCGGGTACTGGAACCGGCCTGGATGTTGGCCGTCAGCAGACGCAGGGTCCGGGTGTTGGGGGTTGTCACCACGGTTTCTCTTGGTACTTCAGAACTCAGTTGGCCTTGGCGGCACGTTCGCGGGCGATCAGGTGATCGGCCACGCGCAGCGTGTCTGCAAAGCCCTTGCCCTTGACCAGGTACTTGCCGTTGACCACGATCGACGGGGTGCCGGTGATCTCGCTGCGCTGGGCAAACTGCTTGGCTTTGTTGATCTGGCCGCTGACCGAGAAGCCGTTCATTTCGCTCACGAACTTCTTCGCGTCCACGCCGTGCTTGGCGTAGAAGTTGGCGATGTCTTCCGGAGTGTCGCGACCGCGCTCGCCCTTCAGCTCGTTGTTGACGTGGATCGCGGCATACAGCGCGTCGTGGGTCTTCTCTTCAACGCCCAGGTTCTGTGCGGCGAAGAAGGCCCTGCCGTAGGTGTCCCAGGTGCCGCCAAACATCGCCGGCACGTAGACGAAGTTCACGTCGCTGGGCAGGCCGGCCTTCCACGGGCCCACCATCGGCTGGAATGCATTGCAGGCCGGGCAGACGAAACCGAAGATCTCAGCCACTTCGATCTTGCCGGTCGCCGGGGCGAACGGCGCACCGGCCTTCAGCACGATGTAGTCGGTGCCTTCCACCGGAGCCGGGCCCACCGGGGCGGTGGCGGCCGGAGCCGGACCGGTCTCGGCCGGGGTCTGCGCACCGGCTTCTGCAGCGGCCTGCTCGGCGGCTGCAGTCTCGCCGCTGGCGGCGCTGGTTTCCGGCTTGATGGAGGCCGGATCCGTGATCGGCGCTTCGGTCGCGGCCGGGGTTGCCGGGGCGGTGGTGTTTTCACTGCCGTCCTTGGCCTGGCAGGCCACCAGGATCGGCAACAGGGCCACAAGGGCGAGGGCGAAACGGGTCTTCATGGAAGCGTCTCCAGCGATAGAGCAGGGGAAAGCCGGCGCGTCATGCGCCGGCCAGGGGGGAATGATGACACGCGGTCAGCCCACCGCCGCGTGCAGGGGGTGTGAGGGTTCAGCGAGCCTTGGCACCGCGTTCGCGGGCGATCAGGGCGCTGGCAACGCGCAGCTGCTCGTCAAAGCCATTGGCGGTGACCAGATACTTGCCGTTGATGATCATCGACGGGGTGCCGGGAATCTGGGTCCGCTTGGCGAAGGCGCGCGCAGCAGCCAGTTTCTGGTCCACCGCCTCGCTCTTCAGCGCCGCGATGTAGCGGTCAGGCTCGACGCCGTACTGCTTGTAGAACGTAGCCAGCTCGTCCGGGGCGATGTTCTGCATCGGCAGTGAGCCGTCCTCATGCAGGGCCTTGAACATGGCGGCATGGCTGCGCTTGGCGACACCGACCTGTTTGGCGGCGTAGTAGGCACGTGCGAAGGAATCCCAAGGGCCACCAAACGCGGCGGGGACCGGAATGAAGTTGACATCCTTGGGCAGCTTCTTCGCCCAGGCTTCCAGCGACGGCTCGAAGTGCGCACAGTGCGGGCAGGTGTAGCCGAACACTTCCACCACTTCGATCCGGCCGCCGGCCGGGGCAAACGTGCCGGGGTTCGCCAGCACCTCATAGTCTTTGCCTTCCACCAGCGGGGCCGAAGCCGGAGCGGCCAGTACGGCCAAGGGGGAAAGGGCCAGCAGCAACAGCATCAGGCGGGGGATCAACGTCTTCAACATCCGTCTCCATCGGAAAAACAACGCCGGCCTGATGCCGGCGTGAAGGGGAACATACCCTGACCACGCGGCAGGCGCACCTGCCGTCGGTCGTGGGCGAACGGTTCAAGGGGTTCGCGCGGGCGCGGCAGCCACGTCGTCGGCGCGGTTGTGCAGCCCCTGCAGGTAGCTGCCGAGTGCCTGGATTTCCTGTTCGGTCAACGACTTGGCGATGCTGGCCATGATCTGGAAGTGCGCCTTGTCGGTTTCCTGGGTCACCCCGGCCTGGTATTCCTGCAGGCGGCGCGCCACATAGCTGGCGTGCTGGCCGCCTATGTGCGGATACGCCGGACCCGGGTTGCCCGCACCGGTGGGACCATGGCAGGCCATGCAGGCGGGAAGGCCGCGCTGGGCATCGCCACCGCGATAGAGCTGCTGGCCAACCTCGTAGAACTTCAGGCCCTTGTAGGGCCCGTCGGCGACCACGCTGTCATCGGCCAGGCCCGCGTTGGCCTTCTGGGTGGCGAAGTAGGCACCGATATCGCGCATGTCCTGAGGGGTCAGGTCCTGTACAAAGGGCACCATCGCCGCCGCCGCCCCGGAACTGCGCTGGCCGTTGGCGATCAGCGCCATCTGCTGGGCCGCATAGCGTTCACTCTGGCCGGCAATGCTCGGGTACATCTCCACCGTCGAGTTGCCATCGGCCGAGTGGCAGGCCGCGCAGGCCGCCGCCTTGGCCTGACCGGCTTTGGGGTCACCCCAGGTGGTCTTGCTGAAATCCACCTCGAGCGAGGCGGTCTTCACCGGCGCGTTGTCGGGCAACGGGGTGATAGAGGTCTGGGCGACCGCAACAGCGGCCAGCAGCGATACAGCAACAGCGGAAACGGCAAGAACGCGAGCATGGCGCATGCGGAAGCTCCGTGTGGACCGGCCTGGCAGGTGCTGGGTGCACCCGCGGGGATCGGCCGATTATCCATGCCGGTTTGCGCCGGGGTCAACGCGGCAGTGCGGCAAAAGCCCCCGGCTGCGGCGCATCCGCCCCGGACATGCGATCCTATGCACATGTCATTGCTCCTAGAACGCGCCCATTACCTGCTCTCGGCCCACAACATCCGGCAATTGCCGGACGATGTCGGGGCCGAAGTCGCCTTTGCCGGTCGCTCCAACGCCGGCAAGTCCAGTGCCCTCAACGCCCTGACCCGCCAGAACGGGCTCGCCCGGGTTTCCAAGACCCCCGGCCGCACCCAGCAGCTGGTGTTCTTCGAGGTCACTCCCGAGGCCAAGCTGGTCGATCTGCCCGGCTACGGCTACGCCAAGGTTCCGCTGGACCTGCAGGCGCATTGGCAGGCCTTCATCGACCAGTACTTTCGCACCCGCGAGGCCCTGCGCGGCTTGGTGGTGGTGATGGACATCCGCCACCCGCTGAAGGACTACGACCGGCAGATGCTGGGCTACGCCGTGCAGCGCGGCCTGCCGGCACATGCGCTGCTGACCAAAGCCGACAAGCTCGGCCGTGGCCAGCAGGGCATCGCCCTGCAGAAGGTGCGCAAGGACCTGCAGTCCTCGTTCGGCGACACCGTCAGCGTGCAGACCTTCTCCGGCCCGGCCCGCCAGGGCGTGGACGAAGCGCGCGGCATCATCGGTGGCTGGCTGGGCTTGAACAAGCCGGCACCTGAGGCCGCATGATCGTGGCCGCCCGACCAACGGGCGGGCGCTACCGCCGGTAGGTATGGACCGTTGGTCGATACCCGCGTGATCACTTCCGGCTGTTGCCGATCTCTGTCGGTTTCAGCCCATGGCGCGCTGGGAAGCGCCGCAGCCGCGGTTAGCGTCAAGGGGCATCCGGTGGAATGCAGCAACCCGCCACGGTGACACGTTGTACGCAGGCAGCGCGATATAGTGCGCCCTTGCGACGCCGGGCCCCCAGCCCCACATCGCGTTCCCCGCCCCGAATTCTGCGAGCCACCCCTTGTCGAGCCCCAGCCACGTCGCCGAGACGCCGATCACCGACCGCAATGAACTGGTCGCCACGTTGGCCTCCGGCGAAAAGCCCAAGGCGCAGTGGCGCATCGGCACCGAGCACGAGAAATTCGGCTTCCGCCTGGATGACCTGCGTCCTCCGACCTTCGACGGCGACCGCGGGATCGAGGCGCTGCTGACCGGACTGACCCGCTTTGGCTGGGCTCCGGTGCAGGAAGGCGGCCGCACCATCGCGCTGCTGCGCGATGGTGCATCGGTGACGCTGGAACCGGCCGGCCAGCTGGAACTTTCCGGTGCGGCACTGGAGACCATCCATCAGACCTGCGTGGAAACGGGCACCCACCTCAACGAGGTGGCACAGGTCGCCGCCGAGCTGCAGCTGGGCTTCCTCGGCATGGGCTTCCAGCCGAAGTGGGCGCGCGCTGACATGCCCTGGATGCCCAAGGGGCGCTACCGGATCATGCGCGAATACATGCCCAAGGTCGGGCAGCTGGGCCTGGACATGATGACCCGCACCTGCACGGTGCAGGTCAACCTGGACTACGCCACTGAAGCGGACATGGTGAAGAAGTTCCGGGTGTCGCTGGCGTTGCAGCCGATCGCCACCGCGCTGTTCGCCGATTCGCCGTTCACCGAGGGCAAGCCGAACGGCTACCTCAGCTACCGCTCGCACATCTGGACCGATACCGACGCCGACCGCACCGGCATGCTGGACTTCGTGTTCGAAGATGGCTTCGGTTACGAGCGGTACGTGGACTATCTGCTGGATGTCCCGATGTACTTCTCCTACCGCGATGGCGTGTATCACGACGCGAGCGGGCAGAGCTTCCGCGACTTCATGCAGGGCAGGTTGCCGGTGTTGCCGGGCGCGCTGCCGACGCTGCGCGACTGGTCGGACCACATGACCACCGCGTTCCCGGAAGTGCGCCTGAAGAAGTACCTGGAAATGCGCGGTGCCGACGCCGGCCCGTGGAGCCGCCTGTGTGCGCTGCCCGCGTTCTGGGTGGGGTTGTTGTATGACGAGACCGCGTTGGACGCGGCGTGGGATCTGGTCAAGGACTTCAGCCTGACCGAGCGCCACGCGCTGCGCGACGGTGTGCCGCGCCAAGCGATGAACCTGCCTTTCCGCAACGGTACCGTGCGCGACCTGGCCCGCGAGGCGGTGAAGATCGCGGTGGCCGGCCTGCAGCGCCGTGCGGCACGCAATGTCGATGGCCAGGACGAAAGCCGCTTCCTGGAAGTGCTGCAGGAAATCGTCGATTCCGGCCTGACCCCGGCCGAGCGCAAGCTGGCGCTGTACCACGGGGAGTGGGACCAGAACGTGGACCCGGTGTTCTCGCAGTTCGCGTACTGAGCCTCCCAGAAAAAACCCCGGCGATGCCGGGGTTTTTCATTCATGCGGCCAAGGTCGCCATGTCGATGACAAACCGGTAACGCACGTCGTTCTTCGCCATGCGCGCCCAGGCTTCGTTGACGGTCTTGATGTCGATCACTTCCACGTCGCTGACGATGTTGTGTTCGGCACAGAAGTCCATCATTTCCTGGGTTTCGGCCATGCCACCAATCGCCGAGCCGGTCACGTGCTTGCGTCCGAAGATCACGCTGGAGCCGTTCAACGGCGGATCCAGCTCGGTGATCACGCCGACCAGGCACATGGTCGCATCGCGCTTCAGCAGCGACATGTACGGGTTGGTGTCGTGGCTGACCGGAATGGTATTGAGCAGGAAATCGAAGCTGCCGGCATGCGCCTTCATCTGCGCCGGGTCGCGCGAGACCAGCACTTCATCGGCCCCCAGGCGCTTGGCATCGGCTCCCTTTTCCGGGGTGGTGGTGATCATCACGACGGTCGCGCCCATCGCCTTGGCGAACTTCACGCCCATGTGGCCGAGGCCACCCAGGCCGATCACGCCTACCTTCTGGCCGGGACCGACCTTCCAGTGCCGCAGCGGCGAATACGTGGTGATGCCTGCGCACAGCAGCGGCGCGGCCGCCTTCAGGTCGAGCTTCTCCGACACTTTGACCACGAAGCGCTGTTCCACCACCACGTGGTCGGAGTAGCCGCCGTAGGTCAGCTGGTCGCTGCCGCGTTCCTTGCTGTTGTAGGTGTAGGTCGGGCCCTTTTCGCAGTACTGCTCCAGGTCGTGTTCGCAGGCGTCGCAACGACGGCACGAGTCGACCATGCAGCCCACGCCGGCAAAGTCGCCAACCTTGAAGCGGGTGACGTTGGCACCGACTTCGGTAACGCGGCCGATGATCTCGTGGCCCGGCACCATCGGGAACATTGCGCCACCCCAGTCGTCACGCGCCTGGTGCAGGTCGGAGTGGCAGATGCCGCTGTAGAGGATCTGGATGCGCACGTCATCGGCACCGACCGCGCGGCGCTCGAAGGTGAAGGGCACCAGCGGGGCCTGGTTGTCATGCACGGCGTAACCACGGGCAAGTGACATGGGGGGACTCCTGGGGTTTGTGGAAAGGCGCTTTACAATACCCGCGCGCCCGAGGCACCGGGAGTCCCGATTTCGGCATGTGTCATCAAGGCAGACTGGATAATCATGGCCACCGACAACCTGACCCACCTGGCTGCATTTGCCGCCGTGGCCCGCCACCGCAGCTTCCGCAAGGCCGGAGCCGAGCTGACCCTGTCGACCTCGGCGGTGAGCTATGCGATCCGGGCCCTGGAGGAGCGGCTGGGGGTCGGGCTGTTCCACCGGACCACCCGCAGCGTGGCCCTGACCGAGGCCGGCCAGCGCCTGCTGGACCGGCTGCAGCCAGCGTTGCACCAGGTGAGCGACGCGCTGGAGGAAATGAACCACTTCCGCGCCGCGCCGGCCGGCCTGCTGCGCATCAATGCCGCGCGTGCCGCCGTGCCGACCCAGCTCGGCCCGCGCCTGACCCGCTTTCTGCACGCGCATCCGGACGTGCGGCTTGAATTGACCGAGAACGATGGCCTGGTCGACATCGTCTCCGAAGGCTTTGATGCCGGCGTGCGCCTGCATGAGTTCGTACCCGAGGACATGGTGGCCGTGCCGCTGGGACGGCCCCTGCGCGGGATGATCGTGGGATCGCCCGGCTATCTTTCGCGTCATCCCGCGCCACAACACCCGCACGATCTGCTGCAGCACGAATGCATCCGCTTCCGCTTCGCCAGCGGCCATCTGTACAAGTGGCAGTTCGACCGCGACGGGCAGTCACTGGAGCTGGACGTGCAGGGCCGGCTGACCCTGAGCGAGCAGACCACCATCATCCGCGCGGTGCTGGACGGTTTCGGGCTGGCCTATGTGCTGGAAGACGCCGCCCGTCCGTATCTCGACGCGGGCCAGATGCAGGCCGTGCTGGAAGACTGGAGCGAGCCGTTCCCCGGCTTCGTGCTGTATTACCCGCGGCAGCGGCAGATGTCCTCGGCCCTGCGTGCGTTCGTGGACAGTCTGCACGCCACCGAGCTGTAACGGCTTATCGAGGTTGCAGGGCGGATGTTCCAAAAATCAGCTGCTGTGCCATTGGACGTCCGATGAACCGCTCCGGGAAGATCGGTGCCAGTGCACTGGCGGCACCCAGGCGCTGCAGTTGATCGGCGCTCAGCGTTACCGCGAGTGCCCCCAGATTGTCTTCCGCCTGCGCCAGCGTGCGTGCGCCGATGATCGGCGACACCACGCCCGGCTGCGCCAGCGTCCACGCCAGCGCCACCTGTGCGCGTGAGACACCGAGTTCGTCGGCGACGCTACCGACCACATCGGCAATGGCCAGCGAGCGGGCATTGAGGTGGCCGATGGAGGCGATCACGCCCTTGCGGTCGCCCGCCACGTCCGCGCTGTTGGCGTCGGATAGATCGGCGGCGCTGTACTTGCCAGTGAGGATGCCGCCGCCCAGCGGCGACCACGGCAGTACACCCAGGCCCAGCGCCTGTGCCATTGGCAGCAGTTCGTGTTCGACCGTGCGCTCGACCAGGCTGTACTCGATCTGTAGCGCCACCAGCGGCGACCACCCGCGTAGATCCGCCAGGGTCTGCATCTGCGCCACCCGCCAGGCGGGCGTGTTGCAGATGCCCAGGTAGAGCAGCTTGCCGGCACCTACCAGGTCATCCAGGGCGCGCATGACTTCCTCGGGGCTGGTGGTGAAGTCCCACGCATGCACGTACATCAGGTCGATGCGGTCGGTGTCCAACTGGCGCAGGCTGGTCTCCACCGAGCGCACCAGGTTGTAGCGGTGGTTGCCGCCGGAGTTGATGTTGGCGGGATCGCGGGCCATGGTGTACTTGCTGGCCAGCACCAGCTGGTCGCGCTTCGCCTTGGCGAAGCGGCCCAGGATCTGCTCGGCGGCCCCGTTGGTGTAGTTGACCGATGTGTCGATGAAGTTGCCGCCACGGTCCACGTAGGTGTCGAAAATGCGACGTGCTTCGGTCTCATCCGCGCCCCAGCCCCAGTCGGCCCCGAAGGTCATGGTGCCCAGTGAGAGTGGTGAGACGCGCAGGCCGGAGCGGCCCAGCAGGCGGTAATGGTCCAGCGAAGCTGCGGTGTGCATGAGGCAGTTCCCATCGTCAGGTGAGGGGGCATTCTCGGCAGGCAGCGGGTCAGGGCGGTAGAACGCCTCGCCGCCGTGCTTGCACGATCGTCCAGAGGTCGCCGATGATGCGGCCATGACCGCCTTGACCACCTTCCGCGATGCCATTGCCCGCCATGCGCCGGATGACGGCACCTTCGCCACCGGGTTGCCGGGCGTCACCCTGATCCGCTGCGCCAGCCCGACGCTGCCGATGCCGGTGATCTACGAGCCGACGGTCTGCTTTGTCGCGCAGGGGCGCAAACGCGCAGCGCTGGGCGAGCGGGTGTTCCACTACGACCCGGCCAGCTATCTGCTGGCGACCGTGGGATTGCCGGTGATGGGCGCGGTGGTCGAGGCCAGTGTTTCGGCCCCGTACCTGTGCATGCAGCTGGACCTGGATGCCGCCCTCCTGGGCGAGCTCACCCTGCAGCATCCGCGCCCGTTCACCGCCGCGATCGACGGTGCCGCAGGACTGTCATTGGGGACGATGACGCCGACCCTGCTCGAGGCAGCGACACGATTACTGACCTTGCTCGACGCCCCGCAGGACATTGCGGCATTGGCTCCGCTGGCCCTGCGTGAGCTGCTGTATCGCCTGATCAGCGGCGAGCAGGGCGAGGTGTTCCACCAGATGGCCCGCACCGACACCCGCCAGTCGCAGATTGCGCGGGCCATCCTGTGGCTGCGCGAGAACTATCGCGATGCCAGCCGCATCGAGACGCTGGCCGACGTGGCCGGCATGAGCCGGTCCGCCTTCCATGCGCACTTCAAAGCGGTGACCGCGATGAGTCCGCTGGATTTCCGCGCGCAGCTGCGCATGCAGGAGGCGCGGCGGCTGATGGTAGGCGAGGGCATGGACGCGGCCAGCGCCGGCCACCGGGTGGGCTACGAAAGCCCGTCGCAGTTCAGCCGCGAGTATGCACGCCTGTTCGGGCTGCCGCCGGCACGCGACGCGCAGCGACTGCGCCAGCCCGATTGAGGCCAGCCCGGTCGGCGTGCTAGCGTTCGCGCGGGCGCACCGCCTACCTGACAGGGATGTCCATGAACCGCGTTTTCGTACTGCTGATGATTCTGGGCCTGGTGGGCGGCCTGTGGCACGCCCAGCGCACCTTCCTCCCGACCCGCGCGCAGCAGGCCGCCGCCCTGATGGCCAACCCGGAGCCGCTCAGGATCACGCCGGTGGCGCAGGTCAGGGGGCCGGCAGTGGACGTATTCGGGCGTACCGGCTGTGGGTTCACCCGGCGCATGCTGGCCGACCTGCAGAGCGCCGGTATTCCGGTGCGCTACTACGACATCGACGTGCCCGCGATTGAAGCGCAGTTCGACCAGCGTTTCCGCCACGCCGGCCTGCTGCGCAATGGCATGTACGAGCTGCCCATCGTCGAAGTGGGCGGCCGCTCCTATGCGCGCCCATCGTCGGAATCGGTGGCATACCGATTCCGCAATCGCTGACGCTCAGGCGCTGGCGATCTCGTCGTAGCCGCGGCCCGCGAACTGCAGCAGGCAGAAGCCGTGGCCGAACGGATCGGCCAACAGCGCGATTCTCCCCCAGGCATGCATCGCCGGGGCCTGCTCCACGCGTGCGCCGGCGCTCACCGCCTGGGCGAGTGCGGCGTCCAGATCATCCACGACCCAGTCCAGGTGCACCGGCGTCCAGTGCCGGCGATAGTCACGGCGGTCCCGCACCTGCGGGGTGGCCGAGGTTCCGGACGGCTTGACCAGCAGGTAGATCGGCGCGGGTCCACCCAGCAGTTCCACGCCATCGGTACCGAACCGTCGGCCTGGGGTCAGCCCGAAGGCGCGCGTGTAGAACGCCTCGGCCGGAGCCAGGCTGTCCACGTCGATGTTGACCAGAAAGTCCATGGGCAGGCCGGTTGGGGCTACTTGCCATACTCTAGCGTGGAACGGCCTGGGCACTTCGGCGGATGCTGGCAGCACCCGTTTGTGGCACAGTGCTTGTCATCAATACCCGATACTTCAAGGAGATGGACGATGAACAGGATCTTGTGGTCGTTGATGCTTTGTCTGGTGGCCAGCGCCGCGACGGCCAGCAGCGCCCGCTTCGGTGACCGTCTGGTCAGCAGCGGCGACACTGCAGGGAAAGTCACACAGGTTGCCGGCAAGCCCGACCGCGTGGTGCAGCTGGAGAACCGTTTCGGTGCCAACACGGGCGAGCGCTGGGAGTATTACCAGGCGCGCAAGACCATTCATGTCATCTTCGAGGATGGCAAGGTGACCGACGTCCGGGAATTGTTCAATTAAGGACACCTGATGCGATTCCTGCTCGCCCGGCTGAATTCGCCTGTCGCGAAACGCCGGGTACGAAGCCTGTTTACCGGGCACTGAAAGCTGGCTTGTACCCCAGCCTTTTACTGGCGTGTATACTGTCCCCCAGTATAGTTCAGGTCCGATCCGCCCATGCCCCATTCCCCCGAAGAGAAGAAAAAGGTGCTGGCTCGCGTGCGCCGCATCCGCGGGCAGTGCGATGCGCTGGAACGGGCGCTGGAAGCCGGCGCTGACTGCGGCCCGGTGCTGCAGCAGATCGCGGCGATCCGCGGTGCGGTCAACGGGCTGATGTCCGAAGTGATGGAAGCGCACCTGCGCGAGGAGTTCGGCCAGCCCGCGCAATCCGATGCGCAGCGCGCTGAACGCGTGCGCGACATGAGCGCGCTGATTCGTTCCTATTTGAAGTAAGCGCGGCTCCGCCGCGCCGCTGTGTCCTCTTTTCCTGTTCTGGAGTGTTTGTGATGAAATCCCGTGCCGCTGTAGCGTTTGGCCCAGGTCAGCCGTTGAAGATCGTCGAGATCGACGTCGCCCCGCCGAAGAAGGGCGAAGTGCTGGTCAAGATCACTCACACCGGTGTCTGCCACACCGATGCCTTCACCCTGAGCGGCGACGACCCGGAAGGTCTGTTCCCGGCGGTGCTGGGTCATGAAGGCGCGGGCATCGTGGTCGAAGTAGGCGAGGGCGTCACCAGCGTGAAGCCGGGCGACCATGTGATTCCGCTGTACACCGCTGAATGTGGCGAGTGTCTGTTCTGTACCTCGGGCAAGACCAACCTGTGCGTCTCGGTGCGTGCCACCCAGGGCAAGGGCGTGATGCCCGACGGCACCACCCGCTTCAGCTACAACGGCGAGCCGATCTACCACTACATGGGCTGCTCGACCTTCAGCGAATACACCGTGGTTGCCGAAGTGTCGCTGGCGAAGATCAATCCGGAAGCCAATCCGGAGCATGTGTGCCTGCTGGGCTGCGGTGTCACCACCGGCATCGGTGCCGTGCACAACACCGCCAAGGTGCAGGAAGGCGACACCGTGGCCGTGTTCGGCCTGGGCGGCATCGGCCTGGCGGTGATCCAGGGTGCGCGCCAGGCCAAGGCCGGCCGCATCATCGCCGTGGACACCAATCCGACCAAGTTCGACCTGGCGCAGCAGTTCGGTGCCACCGACTGCGTCAACCCGAAGGACCACGACAAGCCGATCCAGCAGGTCATCGTGGAAATGACCGGTTGGGGCGTGGATCACAGCTTCGAGTGCATCGGCAACACCCAGGTGATGCGGGCCGCGCTGGAATGTGCGCACCGCGGCTGGGGCCAGTCGGTGATCATCGGCGTGGCCGGTGCCGGCCAGGAAATCTCCACCCGTCCGTTCCAGCTGGTCACCGGCCGCAAGTGGATGGGCACCGCGTTTGGCGGGGTCAAGGGCCGCAGTCAGCTGCCGGGCATGGTCGAAGATGCGATGAAGGGCACCATCGAGCTGGCTCCGTTCGTCACCCACACCATGGACCTGGAGCAGATCAACGAGGCCTTCGACCTGATGCATGAAGGCAAGTCGATCCGTTCGGTGGTGCATTACTGACATGGAACGCATCGAACATCGCGCCGCCTTCGGCGGCTGGCAGGACGTGTACCGTCACCGCTCGCAGGTCCTGGGCTGTGACATGAACGTCGCTGTATACCTGCCCCCGCAGGCCGCCTCGCAGAAGCTGCCGGTGCTGTACTGGCTGAGTGGGCTGACCTGCACCGAGCAGAACTTCATCACCAAGGCCGGTGCACAGCGTTACGCCGCCGAGCACGGCGTGATCATCGTCGCGCCGGACACCAGTCCGCGCGGCGACGACGTGGCCGATGCGGAAGGCTACGACCTGGGCAAGGGCGCGGGGTTCTATCTCAACGCCACGCAGCAGCCGTGGGCGGCGCATTACCGCATGTACGACTACGTCGTGCAGGAACTGCCCGCCCTCATCGAAGCGCATCTGCCGGCCACCGATGCGCGCAGCATCAGCGGGCATTCGATGGGCGGCCACGGCGCGCTGGTAATCGCGCTGCGCAACCCGGGGCGTTACCGCAGCGTGTCAGCGTTCTCGCCGATCGTGGCCCCCACGCGCGTGCCGTGGGGGCAGAAGGCCTTTGCCGCGTACCTCGGCGAGGACCGCGCGAGCTGGGCGCAGTGGGATGCCAGCGAACTGGTGGCGGTGGCCGAAGAAAAGTTGCCGCTGCTGGTGGACCAGGGCGGTGGCGATGAGTTCCTGGACAACCAGCTGCAGCCACAGTGGCTGCAGGCGGCGTGCACCGCCGCCGGCCATCCACTGCAGCTGCGCATGCAGCCCGGGTATGACCACAGCTACTATTTCATCAGCAGCTTCATCGGCGAGCACATCGCGTATCACGCCAACGCGTTGAAGGCCTGATTCCCGCGGACGCGCATGGCGCGTCCCTACATCAACGTCACCGATGCGACCGATGATCGTGCCCGCCAATCATCGTTCCCGTAGCGACACGCCATGCGTGTCGTCGCGGTGCTGGTGGATCCAACTCCACCTCAGTCGTCCAGCGCCTCGGCCGCCTCGCGACCCTGCTGCCGGATCAACGCTTCCTCGCGCGCATCGTTGATGGCGTGCCTTACGCTGTCCAGGTCCACGGTCGATTCGTCGTGCACGAAGGTGCCGGTCAGTACGCTGTCCGGCCGCAGTTCGCCGGCCTCGAACAGGGCCCACATCTCCTCGCCGTACCACGTGTCGAACAACTCCGGAGCCGATCGACCAAGATAGGCGGTGAGGTTGTTCACATCGCGCAGCAGCATGGTGCGCGCGTTGTTGTTGCCCCCTGCGCTCACCACCTGCGGAAAATCGATCACCACCGGGCCATCTGGTCCCACCAGCACGTTGTACGGCGACAGGTCGCCGTGGATCAGCCCGCAGCAGAGCATCAGCACCACCTGGCGCACCAGGAACTGATGGAAGTCGCGGGCCTGTCCGGCGTCCAGTTCCACCTCACCCAGGCGGGCGGCGGAGTAGCCCTCCGCGTCGGTGACCAGCTCCATCACCAGCACGCCGTGGTAGTAGCCGTAAGGCTCAGGCACGCGCACGCCGGCGTCGCGCAGCTGGTACAGCGCGTCCACCTCGGTGTTCTTCCACGCTGTTTCCTGTTGCTTGCGGCCGTACTTGCTGGACTTGGCCAGGGCGCGCGCCTCACGGCTGCCACGTACCTTGCGGCCTTCCTGGTACTGCACGCGCTGCTGGAAGCTGCGTTGGGCCATGTCCTTGTAGACCTTGGCGCAGCGCACGTCGTCGCCGCTGCGCACCACGTAGACGGCGGCTTCCTTGCCGCTCTTGAGCGGGCGCAGTACCTCGTCGATCACGCCGTCGTCAATCAGCGCCTGCAGGCTATCGGGGGTTCTCATGGGGGCATTTTCGCATCATCGCCCGCCGCGCAACACCGGGTAGGGGTTCAACGCCTCTCCTCTCCACCATTGCTTCTCCGGCCCCAGCCGGTGGATCTCGAAATGCAGGTGCGGCGCGTCCGGGCTGGCATTGCCGGTGCTGCCCACGTAGCCAATCACGTCACCACGCTTGACTGCCTGCTTCTCGGCCAGACCCTCGGCATATCGGTCCAGATGGGCGTAGTAGTAGCAGTACACCCCATCCGGCTCGAACTGATACACGGTCAGGCCGCCGCGCTCACTTGTGAAAAGCTTCTCGATGGTGCCGTCGGCCACTGCCAGTACCGGCGTCCCGGTAGGGGCCATGATGTCGATGGCGTCATGCACCCGGCCCTCGCTGCGCGCGTCGGTAAAGGTGTCCTGCAACTGGCCAGGCATCACCCCCTGCACCGGCACCAGCAAGCTGGAAGGCATCACTCCGGTAGCGCCGGCCGTTGGCCGGCCCTCGACGCTGCTGGATGCGGCCGCAGGCACGTCGGTCACCGCGGGTGCGGTAGTGCCGGCCGTTGGCCGGCCTTCCATCGCACCCTCCGGAGGCGTACCCACCACCGCCGGCACCTGATCCATCTGCCGTTCCAGCCGCGGCAACCCGAACAGCCACCACCCGGCCGCCCCGACCACCACGCCCAACGCCAGCAGCCGCATCAGCTTCATGTGCTTACTCCTGCATGATCACCGGCACCGACGCATCCACCGCATCGGCGACCCGCATTGCATCCCAGTTGGTCATCCGCACGCACCCGTGCGACTCGGTCTTGCCGACGTGGCCCGGCTCCGGCGTGCCATGCAGGCCGTAGTGCGGCTTGGAGATGTCGATCCAGACCCGCCCGACCGGATTGTTCGGCCCTGGCGGGATGGTCGCTTTGCGATCCCCTTTCTTCGCGTCCCAGAACAGCTTCGGGTTGTAGTGGAACGGCGGATCGCGCGAGATGCCCAGGATCTTCCACTCCCCGATCGGCAGCGGATCGTGCTGGCTGCCCGACGACACCGGCACCTGCGCATAGACCTTGCCTGCGGCATCGTACAGGCGCAGGGTCGAGTCGGATTTGTCGATCACCAGCTTGGCTGCCTTGGGCAATGCAGCCGGGGCAATGTTGGGAACCTGGATCTCACTGCCTGCCTTGCCCAGGTCCACGCCGGGATTCAGCGCCTGCAGCAGCTTCGGGTCGGCATGGAAGCGTTCGCCCAGCGCCTCGGCCACCGAGGCATACCCCAGCGCGTCGAGCTTGGCCTGGTCGGCCGGCTTCTTCGGCACCGGGCGGAACGGACCGGCCACGTCCTCGGCGGTGAGCGTGTAGCGGGCCAGCACCGGAGTACTGTCCTGCAGCGCCTGCCAGGTGGCGTCATCCAGCTCGCCGGTAACCTTCAAGCCGCGCGCTGCCTGGAAGCCCGCCACCGCGCGGCGCTGGTTGGAGCCGATCTCGCCATCAATCTGTCCGGGCGAGAAGTTGGCCCGGTCCAGCAGCACCTGGGCATGCAGATTGGAGCGTGGGCCGGTCTGCAGGGCATCTGCTTCGGCGATGGGAGCCGGCAACGTAGCCGGGGCAGGGGTCTGTGCCGGGGCGGTGGCACTCGCCGCAGCGAGGGCCAAGGCCAGCAGGGTCAGCGAAGCAGGTCGTTTCAGCAGCATCGGGTACTCCGTTTCACATCTGCCTCGACCTTGCCGCAGCTAGTCGCGCACACTCCGTGAAAAGGCAACCGTCCGCTGGGCAATCCGTCATGCATATGAGCGTGCCGTGGGCAGAGCGTGAAGCAACGTGCACAGCAGGACGCTATCTTAGGCGCACGTTGTACGTGCTGTGCCATGCGATGGCGATGTTGGTGGTCCAAGTCGCCGCGCCCTCATCCTTCCTGTTCTGATCGGCGCGCCGCGTGGTTGCGCGTTACGGCGGCGAAGGGCGCTTCCACCAGCCGCGATTCGACAGGAATCTTGTTGTTCCAGTAGCGGGGATGTTCGGCAATCTCTTCTGCCGAGGGGAACCTTCCGGCGAACCCTTCCGACCAGCGCTGCAGGTAACGCAATCCACGCGGTGCAAAGCGCAGCTTGGGCTGGCCGCGTTCGGCTGGCCGAAGCAGCGCTGCGCGCGCTGCCTTGGTAGCTCGTCCCTTGCTCGCGGTACCCCTCATGCGTTCCGTGCGTGGAGGGCACGGATTATCGCACGTCGCGCATTTCCCAATGGTGGCCGGCCAGCAGGCGCAGGCGCTGCTTGAACACGTCGCTGTCGATCTTCGTGGTGACGGTCAGGTTGACCCGCAGGTCCTTCTGCTCACCGGTGACGGTGGCTTCCGGATCGGTGACGCCCCACTGGTTCTCCACCGCGTCCGGGTCAGGCTGCTTGGCACGCCACTTCTCGAACAGGGTGGTGCTGCGCAGGGCGTCCTGCAGTTCCTCGGCGAAGCCACTCGCCCCGTGCGACTTGAACGACAGGTCCGGGTCGCTGCCACGGGCCTTGTCCGGGTCTGGCAGGCTGATGCTGTAATGAACGACTGACGACATGGTGGTCTCCATTGAATGCGCGCAGACTGCCAGAAACCCGGTGCAACCGGTGTGCAGAAACAGACCGCGAGGCTCAGCCGCTGAAGGTGTGCGGCCCGTCGGCAAAGCCGACAGTGACCGCGCCCTTGCCGACGTTGACCATGCCGGTCAGGCTCATCACCGACTCGAACAGCTGCACTCCATGTGCCTCGCACGTCTGGCGCAGGCTGGCATAGCCGGGCAGGGCGCGCAGGTCGTCGAGCTCGCCGCCATAGCTGACGCAGACGGTGTTGGTCATCAACCCGGCCTTGACCCGCTGGCCGACGAAGTCGAACAGCTTCTGCACGGCGTTGTCGAAGCCTTTGATCTTGGCCACCGGGCCGGTTTCGCCCCGGTAGCCATGCAGCACCGGTTTGATGTCCAGCGCGCTGCCCAGCGCGGCGCTGATCAGCCCTACGCTGCGGTCACCCTTATGGCGGGCGCGGGCGCGCATGTAGTACAGGTCGCGGGTGACCATGTAGCCGTGCACGTTGTGTGCCAGCTGCTCCAGCTTCTCGCGGATCTGCTGCACGCTGGCCCCGCTGTCGCGAAGGCGTACCGCTTCGACCGCGGTCACGCCCTGGGCGGCGAACAGGTTCTGCGTGTCCAGCACGCGCAGCGCGAACGGCGAGTTGAAGCCGGCCGCCTGGCGCACCGGCTTGTAGTCATTGAGGATCGCGAAGCTGGCCTGCATCGCGTTGTCGTAGATCGGGCTGCGGGTCTTGGTGATCGTCATGCAGAACACATGGTCGTAGTCGATCACCAGCTTGCCCAGGAACAGGTCGCGGATCTGCACCACGCTGAAGGGAATGGTTTCCGCCTCGGCCCCGTTCTCGGCGACGTGGGCGTGCAGGAAGCTCAGCGTGGCCTGCTCGTCCCGATGGTCGGCGAGCACCGCTTCGCCGATCCGCACCGTGATCGGCAGCAGTACCAGGTTGTTCTTTTCAATGAAGTCCTGCGGCAGATCGCAGGCCGAGTCCACGACTATTCCGATGCGCATCCTGTTACCCCCTCCAGGCAGGTGTCGGTTCGAAAGTGTGAAAGCTATCTCAAAATGGACTTACGTACCTGACCGGGGATTCACGCATCCGCATGTAATCGATTACCGGCTGCGTTCAACTGCCACCGGCAGCTCCACCACCTGCCGCCAACCGTCGCGTTGCAGGAGTTCCGGATCGGCCAGCACCGCCCGCATCAGGTCGTGCGACTCGTTGCCCCAGAACAGCTCGCCGTCAATGGACAGTGTGGGGACGCCGAACACCCCGGCGGCAATGGCGGCCTCGGTGTTCTGGCGCAGCTGCTCCTTGACGCCGGGTGCAGAAACGGCGGCGGCTACATCGGCCACGTCGAGCATCGCGCCGGGCAGTGCCAGGGCCTGTGGGGTATCGGCAGCATGGCCGTCACGCCAGATCCAGTTGAACAGCACGTCCACTGCCGCCGGAGTGGCTTCCACCGCCAGGCACAGGCGCAGTGCGGCCAGCGGGTTGAAGGGATGGCCAGGCGGGAAGCGCACGGTGGTGCCCTGCTGCTGCGCCTGCCATAGGACCTGGCGGTAGATGAAGCGGCGCTTGGCTGGTATCTCGGCCGGCCCCAGGTTGCCAAGGTGATGCAGCACCGCGCCGAACGCGATCGGCACGGGGGTGATCTGCCCGAACTGCGGCAGGGTCTTGAGTTGCTGCCAGTGCAGGTAGGCAAAGGGCGAGACGAAGTCGAAGTACCAGCGCAGGGCCATGGTCGGGTTCCTTGCTGCCGGGCAAGCCCGGCACTACGGGGCAATGGCGTAGAGCCGGGCTTGCCCGGCTGCCTTTGGTACATGTTTTACCTGGAGTATGCGCGCGGTTCGCTGCCGGCGGGAGCCGCATAGCGATCCCGCAGCTCAGTCTGACGCGAGCGCATCGGCATCGCCTTGCCGCCCAGCCACACCTGTTCGGCGTAGTGCGCCACATCCAGCGGGTCGCCCTCCCACAGCACCAGGTCGGCCAGCTTGCCCGGCTCGATGCTGCCGATCCGGTCACCCACGCCCAGTACCTGCGCCGGCACCCGGGTCAGGCCAGCCAGGCCATCCTGCCAAGGCAGTCCGTTGGCCACCGCGTTGCCGGCCAGCTGGCGCATCTTGCGGGCGTTGTGCGAGGCATCGTCGCGCTGGGCGAAGCTGACCTCGACGCCGGCCTTGCGCAGGCGCGCAGCGTTCTCGAGCGTGGCTCCCAGCTGGTCGAAACTGGTCGGCAGGTTGCCCAGTGCGTCCACGAACACCGGCACATTGGCCTGCGCCAGCTGCGGGGCGATCCGCCACGCTTCGGCACCGCCGGCAATGGCGATCTTCACCTTTTCGCGCGCGGCCCAGCGCAGCAGCTGGCGGATGTCGGCGGCACGGTCGACTTCGACCACCAGCCGGCCCTGGCCGGCGAGATAGCGCGCCAGCGTGGCACGGCCCGCTGG
>NZ_RHPP01000051.1:0-3985 GCF_003935715.1 Stenotrophomonas sp. 278
CACCTCCGCCGCCCGTTCCGCCCCCGCCGTCGCCGCCCCCGCCGTCGCCCCCACCCGGGATGTCGATGACGCCCGGGGGCAGCGGAATGGCAGTCTCGAACCCGCGCTGCAACCGGTAGTCCCAGTAGGTAGCCGGATTGCCGACCAGATTCTGCGCAGGCGAGGCCGCGCCGTTGGCCGCGCCCGGGCCGTAGGCATAGAGCCGATAGCGGAACGGCGTGCCGCCGGTGACATACGCCCGCGTAAGCAGGAAGGCCGCGGCATTCGACTGTCCGGATACCTGCACCAATGACACGCCCGCATCAGGGCCATGGAACGCCGCGGCAGCTCCGGCCGATGCTGCCGAGGTCGCGGTCACCACGACACCGGTCAGGCCGCTGGCGTCGCCTCGGATCAACAGCCGGTCCGCCCGCTGATTGGCCAAAGCCCCCTGGTTTGCCTCGCTCACCGAGGCCCCTAGTTGCACCGCGCCCAACCCACCGTAATTGCCACTCACGTTGAGCACGTTGCCGAAGTTCACGCCATTGGTGGCGGCGATCACACCGCGATTGTCCAGGCTGCCGACGATGTCCAGTGCGCCCGTCGACGGCGACCACGTCGTCAGCCCCGAGCCTACCGCCAGCGTGCCGTGATTGCTCACCGCCGCCTCGATGCGACTGTCGGTACCGGCAAGCACCGTCCCACTTCCTACATCTACGGTGGCACCGGTGAGCACGGCACCGTCGAGGCCAGGTGCCCCCAGCCACAACTGCCCTGCGGTGATTGTGGTGGCACTGGCCTCGGTACGCCCCAGCAGACTCCAGCGCTGCGCATCCACCGTCAGGCTGGCGAACTGCAGGAAGTCGTTGCTGGCAACGCCTTCGCCGTGCAGCACGATATGGCTGCTGCCCGCGCCATACGCACTGCCGATCAACAGCGCGCCGCTGTCCTGGGTGAGCGTGCCGTTGCCGGTTTCGAACCGCAGCGAAGAGCTGCCGCCCTGGATCAGGCCGGTGTTGTTGATGGCCGCGGTCCCGTTGGTCATGCTGATGCCCACCGTCGCACCGCGAATGGCTGCACCCTGCTGGTTGATGACCGTTCCACCGGAATTGGTGGTTACGCCGACGCCAGTGCTGGCGTTCACCTGCCCGGCGTTGATCAGGGTCACCCCACCATTGACCAGGTTCACGCCATGCGTGGCGCCGCGCACCACGGCCGTGCTGGCGTTGAGGACGTCGCCTGAGCCGCCTTCCACGTGCAGGGCTTCGCCGCTGGTGGCTTCGATCAGGCCGGCGTTCAGAAGCCCGTTGCTGCTGTTGATCAGGCGCACCCCATAACTGCCGCCGACGACTTCAGCGCCGGACGCGTTGAGCAGGAAGCCTCCGGCACGCAACTCGACGCCGGGGCCGGTGCTGGCCACAATCCGCCCTTCATTGGTGACCGTAGCGGAGCTGTTGATAGCGGTGAAACCACCACCCCCGCCCTGCACTACCGCACCGGCATGGTTATGGAAGGTTTCTCCATTCTGCAGGCGCACCCCGAACACGTTGGGATCGGTGCTCACGAGTTGGCCGTAGTTGTCCAGCGTCCAGCGGAAGTTCTGGCCTACTACGGCTTCGCCTGTGGAGGTGAATACGCTGGCGGTGGCCGCCACCTGCGCCGTGGCGGCATTGTTGCCGGGCTCGCCGTCGAGATTGACGGTGCTGGTGCGGGCACCGTCAATTACCACCTGGGCGGAGGCACCGACCGGGATCAGCGCCAGCGCTATCGCGATGCGTAGCGTGCGGATTCGCGTGGACGCAGTACGGGCTGGGCTTCCGGCTTGCCCTCTCTTGCGCATGGGCCAAAGCTCCTTGCGGAAAGACATGATTCGAGCGGGAAGAGAATCAATTCAGAGTGAAATTCGTGCACGAACGTGCCGGCGGTCACGTGATTCAGTAGAAATACTTAGGAATGACGATGACGACCAGCATACGTGGCGAGATCGATGGATCGTATGTCACTCGCTTCTGATGACAACGAAGAAGACGAAGACGATGAGGCTCGCTCTCGCTGGAAGAAGCGCACCTGAGGCGCATCGGCAAAGCGCACACGCCTGGATGCTGACAGCGCCGTCCCATCAGCGCGTGCCTGGCCGCGCGGCGCTGGTGGCGCAGTCGGCCGGAATCTGTGCGGCAATAGTGGACCCGCCCTGGAGTTTGATTGGAAACCATTGGCCATCTTGATTCGGGGCAGCCGCAACGCAGCCGGAGCGGCCACCTGAACGGGGACGCCGCCGGCGTGATGTGCCACTCCATGTGAGCCGCGCGTTCGCAGAAGAAACGGGCTTGGCCTGGGCGAGGCTCTTGTGGCCGCACCGAAGCCACGGGCTGCCAGTCCGACGGCCGCAAAACCTGCAGCAGCCACAACACCCAGCGCCACAAGAATCGCAGAAGCGCCACGGTGCCCAGCCCGGTCCGCTGCAATCGCCGCGCCAGCAAACACACCCAGGGAACCGAGCGCGGCAATACCCGCACCTACCCACAGCGCGAACATGCCCTCAGGGTCATTACGATTGACTGGATCACCGTTGCAGTACGCGTAGGCATTCAGACCACCCGCGCTGAGCGGACTCAGGTGGTCGGGGCTGCAGAAGCGCGTCAGTGAAGGAAGATAGAGACGATGCCCCCTTCCTAGAAACTGCGCACCCGTTGCAGAATCGTGCAGCACACCGTTGTAGCCTATTCGCACGCGCTCCGGCAGGATGAGATGAGTGCAGGATTCCACGACAAGTCTCCACCGAACCACGCCATTCAACACGTTCTGTTTTCCGACGAGGGTGCAAACGTGATGTGTCAGCGCCGTCTTGAGCTAAGCAGCTCCCTCACCATGCGCTCGAGCTGCGGTTTATGCGCCAGCCAGGGATTGCGTTGGCCGGGTCCGATCTGAGTGACAGATCGCCCATCAGGGTAGAAGTACCGCTGATGATCGACTTTGTATGTGAGTCGTTTACCGACCGGATCCACCTTTCCACGAAACCCCATAACCGGCACTTTGAGCTCTCTTGATAATGCTTGCCCGAAAGAGGGTTCGCCTCGAGGCCCGGCATTCGCCGAATAGCACGCTTGCAGCTGCACGCCTTTGATGGGCTTCGCCCCCGCCATTTCCCGCATGCGGCTTGCGACTTCCTTCGCTCCAGTCATGTGTCTGCCCAACTGGACCCGGCCCGGCTGGCCATGCACTTCGGCAACAAACACCCCGCCCTGCAGCTCGTGAAGCCGCATGTCCCCGCGAGCCAGATCCTTGCCGATTGAACCTGGCTGTTGTCCAAAAGCTTTCGGCCCCAAGGTCTTTGGAATCACGTGAGCTGCGGTCGCCATCGCCGTGACAGCCCCAAGGCCCGCCGTCACACCCAGCAGCACGCCGCCCAGCTCCTTTTCGCCAGCGAAATAGGCAGCGGCCGTACCTATTGCCGCTCCAACCGTCAGCGCCAGTGCGCCCCAGGCAATGGGTGCCGCAAAATGTCCACTGGGATCGGCAAGGTTGATGGGATCGAGCCGGGCATACGCGTAGGCATTGATCCATCCCTCCTGAAAAGGACTCAGGCTGTCAGGGCTGTGGAATCGCATCAGCACCGGATTGAAGGCACGGTAGCCATTGCCGAGCATCTGCCATCGGGCAGTCGTCTCGTGCAGTTGGCCGTTATGGCCCAGGCGCGTACTTATCGGCGCGCTTTCGCGCAAAGTGAATGACATGCACCCACATCCAGTCTGCAGGTGTTGCAGATGTCGCCCCCGACAAAGCTACCCTGCGTCTGCTGCAGTTAGTGGAACGTGAAGAGAGGAGTCAACAAGTCAGCAAGGGAGAATCAGGTGGGATGCGACCAACAAAAAAGGCGACCCGTTACCGGATCACCTTTTCGTCTACTGCATCTGCACTGCAGATTGAGTTGGTAGCGGGGGCAGGATTTGAACCTGCGACCTTCGGGTTATGAGCCCGACGAGCTGCCAGACTGCTCCACCCCGCA
>NZ_RHPP01000051.1:4084-29020 GCF_003935715.1 Stenotrophomonas sp. 278
TTGGTAGCGGGGGCAGGATTTGAACCTGCGACCTTCGGGTTATGAGCCCGACGAGCTGCCAGACTGCTCCACCCCGCAGCAGAAGCGGAATTGTAATCGGCATTCTGTCACTTTGCAACCCCAACCAAGGAGCACCTTCGCCCGCCCGGCTCATGCGTGTCGCAACCGGAACACATGTTGCCTGGGCAGGCGTTGCGAGCGGCGGTTCAACTCCGTATTGCGGATAGCGGTCCTCGCTCTCTCCGCGTCAGTCTGGGGTTGAAAGACGACCGCCTTGAAATCACCGAACGGTTTATTGGTGAAGGTGTCGACCCTGACCCGCCCCCGATAGCCGGTAACAGGTTGGCCGAAGGCATTCGCCAGCACCTGGGCTTGGGGAGACGGTCCGTCTGCGGAGCTGCATGCCTGGAATCGGATCGGCTTGTCGCCCAGGCCTTTCGACTTCAGCAGATCTGCCATCTGCGTACCGTCCAGCGCCAGATCGCCTACGCGGGATCTGTTCGGCGAGCCGTGAACGTTCACAACATCCTTGCTGCGTCCCCGATGGATCCGAAGCGCCCCCATTTTCAAGGGCGAGTATTTTTTCCAGTACATGCGCATGCCAACTGCGGCAAGTGCGAAAGCACCCAGGGTTCCAGCAATTGTGGCGAACAATTCCGCCTTCTTCTCATCCCCCGCGCTCCACCTATCCGCGGCCAGCCCAAACATGGCGACTGACGCGATACCGAGGCTTGCCGCGACAGGCACAACAAAGTGGCCGCCAGGGTCTGAGAAGTTCACCGGGTCACCCTGGCAGTACGCGTAGGGATTGATGCCGCCCTCGCCGAACGGACTCATGCTGTCGGGCCGATGGAAACGCATCAGGCTGGGGCTATATGCACGGAACCCGTTGCCCAGGAATTGCCAACCCGATCCCTGTTCGTGCAGTTGACCGTTGTAGCCGACCCCTGCGCGCGACTCTGACCGCAGATATTCGAAGCCTCGGCTTCCCACGTGTAGCTGCGAAATGGAAGATCGCCGGGTCATGGCTGGCGCATCGGAAAAGCTTCTTCCCATTGCACAGACGCTTTCCTGATGGTCGCGGAACGTTCGGCCGCCAGACGGTTTCTGTTGCCTCCTCCCCGCACGAACGCAGGTGGTGGGGGAGCCGGCGGCAGGCGGGAGCGATCAAAGGGCCGACGTTGTGCGTTCGCGCCAAGGTTCAGATGGCGCGGGCGCGGGGACGGGGGCAGGGTGACTGGCAGTTTGGGCGATGTCGGCGTGGCCGGCGACAGCTGCGACGAGCCTGTGCTGGGTGTGGTGACCGTTGGCGATGTTGAGGACGTCGGGGACGTTGGCGCTCCTGCCGTCGTAACGGTGGCGGGCTCAACCGTGGGGAGGGGCTTGCGCTTGATGAAGGCGTAACGACCTGCCATGAGGGCACCGACGGCCAGAACCACGGCCGCACCAATTGCAAAATCGCGCTGTGCCTTGCTGGAGGATCCCAGCGCCACACCCGTCGCTGTCAACGTACCCGCCGTCGCGACCACGACCGGGGTCAACGTCGGTACGCGCAGCTTGAACCCGAACAGATTGGCGGCGTACGCGAGGACGGACCAGTGGCCACTCGGGTCGACCCGATTGAGTGGATCATCCATGCAGTAGACGTACGGATTCGGCCCCCCATTGCCGAACGGACTCATGCTGTCGGGGCTGTGCAGGCGCATCAGCGCAGGACTGTAAACGCGGTAGCCGCTTCCCAGGAGCTGCCATGCCGAGAGGACTTCATGCAGCACACCGTTATAGCCCAGCATTGAACACGATGAGGACACAATTACCCCCCGGCTGACTGCCTTGCGCTCTGTGTGTCCCCCGACAGGGCCATGAGACGCCAGGGACCATGAAAAACAGGTGTAGAGCCGCTCCCCTGCCCCGCCTCTCGCCAGGGCCACCACAACGAAAAAAGCGACCCCGTTTCCGGGATCGCCTTTTCGTCCATTGCCACCGGTTCGCACCGGGGTTGTTTGGTAGCGGGGGCAGGATTTGAACCTGCGACCTTCGGGTTATGAGCCCGACGAGCTGCCAGACTGCTCCACCCCGCATCAGAAGCGGATGAGCGGGAATCCGGAGACTCCCAAAGCAACGATCTTCTGGCGAAACCGCTGCTGCAACAACTCAGGAAACAAATATTACACGATTTGTGCAGTTTTGTATCGTTTTTTATGCAAGATGTGCAAATGCCTGCTGGCACCAGACCATGATCGGGTTCCAGGCAAAGCCCAGGGCCAGCAGCGCCAGCGCGTTCACGCCCAGCACCACGCCCAGCACGCGGTCGTTGTGGGCCGGCAGCGGCTCACCCACCGGCTCATCGAAGTACATGACCTTGATGACGCGCAGGTAGTAGAAGCAGCCGACCACGGCGCACAGCACGCCCAGAATGGCGAGCCACAGCAGACCGCCATCGACCGCTGCGCCGAGCACGGCCAGCTTGGTCCAGAAGCCCAGGAACGGCGGGATGCCGGCCATCGAGGCCATGATGCACAGGACCAGCCCGGCCATCCACGGGTTGCGGGCGTTCAGGCCCTTGAAGTCTTCGATCTTCTCGGCTTCGAATCCATTGCGCGACAGCGCGATGATCGCGCCGAAGCCGGCGGTCGACATGATCGCGTAGCTGAGGGCATAGAACAGCGCGGCGGCGTAGCCTCGCTCACCGCCACCGGCGATGCCCAGCAGCAGGAAGCCGATGTGAGAAACGGTGGAGTACGCCAGCATGCGCTTGAGGTTGCTCTGCGCGATCGCCATCAGGTTGCCGATCACCAGCGACAGGGCGGCCAGGCCACCAATCAGGTACTTCCATTCGGCCGACAGCGGGCCAACGCCCACTTCCAGCAGGCGGTAGGCCATGCCGAAGGCGGCCAGCTTCGGTGCGGAACTGATGAACAGCGCGACCGGTGCCGGGGCACCCTGGTACACGTCCGGCAGCCACATGTGGAACGGTGCGGCACCCAGCTTGAAGGCGACGCCGGCGATCATGAACACCACGCCGGTCAGCAGCAGCACGCGCTCTTCGGTGTGGGCGATCGAATCGTGAATCACGTCCAGGTGCAGAGAACCGGTGGCACCGTAGATCAGCGACATGCCGTACAGCAGCAGGCCCGAGGCCAGCGAACCGAGCACGATGTACTTCATCGCCGCTTCGGTGGCCAGCTTGTTGTCACGGTTGCTGGCAACCAGCGCGTACGAGCACAGCGCCAGCAGTTCCAGGCCCAGGTACACCATCAGCAGGCTGCCGGCCGAGACCAAGATCATCATGCCCGCGGTAGCGAACATGATCAGGACCGGGATCTCGCCCTGGAACAGGTCACGTTCGCGCAGGTAGCTCCAGCCATAGATCAGGGTCAGGCCGCTGCACAGCACCACCACGGTCTTCATGACGTCGGCAGCGGTGTCGCGGATGAACATGCCATGGAACACCTCGCCCTGCCCGCCCACGCCAGTGGCCAGCATGAACAGCACCACGGCCAGTGCGGCGACCGAGAACAGGTGGGTCCAGATCTTCTTTTCCTTGCTGATGAACAGGTCAAGGATCATCAGCGCGAAGGCGCTGCCGATCAGCACCAGCTCCGGAGCGAGCGGCGGCAGGTCAGCGGCGGTCAATGGCAACAGCGAAGAGGTGGTCATCATCAAATCCTGGAATTACAGCAGCTTGCTGGATGCGATCTGCATCGCCAGCTTCGCGATCGAGGGCTCCATCAGGTCAGTCAGCGGCTTGGGATACAGACCCAGGGCCAGCGTACCGACGGCGAACACGCCCAGCACCAGCCACTCACGACCATTGATGTCCTTCATTTCCGCCACATGCGGGTTGGCCACTTCACCGAAGAACACGCGCTTGTACAGCCACAGCGTGTAGGCGGCGGTGATCACCAGCGTGGTCGCCGCGCCCAGTGCCAGCCACGGATTACGCTGGAAGCTGGCCATGATGATCATGAACTCGCCGACGAAACCGCTGGTGCCCGGCAGGCCGGCATTGGCCATGAAGAACAGCATGGCGAAGGTGGCGAACCACGGCATCACGTTGACCACGCCGCCGTAGTCGGCGATGCGGCGGGTGTGCATGCGGTCATACAGCACACCGACGCAGGAGAACATCGCGCCGGAGACGAAGCCGTGCGAGACCATCTGCACCATCGCACCCTGCAGGCCCAGGCGGGCCGCGTCGGCATTACCGGCGTCACGGACCAGCCACAGCGCGATGAAAGTACCCAAGGTGACGAAGCCCATGTGCGCGATCGAGGAATACGCGATCAGCTTCTTCATGTCGTCCTGGACCAGGGCGACCAGGCCGACGTAGATCACCGCGATCAGCGACAGGGTGATGACCAGCCAGGCCCATTCCTGCGAGGCGTCCGGGACGATCGGCAGGTTGAAGCGCAGGAAGCCGTAACCACCGATCTTCAGCGCAATGGCGGCCAGGATCACCGAACCGGCGGTCGGCGCTTCCACGTGGGCGTCCGGCAGCCAGGTGTGCACCGGGAACATCGGCACCTTGACCGCGAAGGCGATCAGGAACGCGAAGAAGATCCAGGTCTGCTCCTGTGCGCTGAGCTGCAGCTGGTAAAGGTCGGCCAGCTGGAAGCTGCCACCCTTCAGGTACAGGTAGATCAGCGCCACCAGCATCAGCACCGAGCCGAGGAAGGTGTACAGGAAGAACTTCAGCGCGGCGTAGATGCGACGCGGACCACCCCAGACACCGATGATCAGGAACATCGGGATCAGCATGGCTTCGAAGAACACGTAGAACAGCATCGCGTCGGTGGCAGCGAAGATACCGACGGTGACGCCTTCCAGGATCAGGAACGCGGCCACGTACTGGTTGACGCGCTTGTCGATGGCGCTCCAGGCACCGATCAGGGCCAGCACGGAAACCAGAGTGGTCAGCAGGATCAACGCGATGGCGATGCCGTCCACACCCAGGTTGTAGCCGATGTCGTAGGCCGGGATCCAGGCGCGGGTCTCGACGAACTGCAGGGCGTCGTTGCTCACGTCGTAACCGCTGAGCAGGAACAGGCTGGCCGCGAAGGTCAGCACTGCGACGCCCAGCGAGGCCCAACGCGCGGTCTGGGCATCACGGATGGCAAGGATCAAGGCACCGCCGAGGATCGGCAGCCAGATGAGAACACTGAGTAGAGGCCAGTTCGACACGTCTTCTTATTCCGTACAGGTCATCAACGCAGGTAATGCATCAGCGCGCCCAGCAGGGCAATCAGGCCGATGATCATCGCGAAGGCGTAGTGATAGAGGAAACCGGATTGGGTGCGACGCAGCAGGTTGGCAGCCAGGTCGATCAGGCGTGCCGAACCGTTGACCACCACACCATCGACCAGATTCGTGTCGATCGCGCGGGAAACCTTGCCCAGCTTGACGCCGCCACCGGCGAAACCGCCGATCCACAGCTTGTCGAAGCCGTACTTGTTTTCCAGCACCGAGACCAGCGGAGCGAAGGTCTTGCGGGACTTCGCGGCCAGTTCCGGCTTCCACAGGTAGAACAGCACTGCCAGCAGGAAGCCTGCCACGGTCAGGAAGAAGGCCGGAGCCATCATGCCGTGCAGGGCGAACGCCACCGGACCATGGAACTCTTCCGCCAGCGCGCCAATGGTGTTGCGGGCCGGATCGTAGAAATCGACGATACCGGTGAAGAACGCATGCACCTGGCCCGGAACCGCGTGCTCGGCGTGATGGCCGGCCCAGTCGGTGCCGTAGAGCATCGGACCGATGCTGAAGAAACCGATCAGGATCGACGGGATCGCCAGCAGGATCAGCGGCAGGGTCACGACCCACGGGGTTTCGTGCGGCTCGTGCGGACCATGGCCATGGCCGTGGTCGTCATGTGCATCGCCATGGTGGGCGTCACCGTGATGGGCATCGGCATGATGCGCATCGGCGGCATGGTGGTCATCATGGCCGTGGCCGTGATCGTCATGCGCGTCGCGGAAGCGTTCCTTGCCATGGAAGGTCAGGAACAGCAGGCGGAAGCTGTAGAAGCTGGTGACGATGACGCCACCCAGCACGGCCCAGTAACCATAGGTCGCCACCCAGCTCGATGACATGTGAGCGTGGTGCTCGGCCGCCTCGATGATGGTGTCCTTGGAATAGAAGCCGGAGAAGAACGGCGTGCCGACCAGGGCCAGGGTACCGATCCACATGGTGATGAAGGTGATCGGCATGTACTTGCGCAGGCCGCCCATCTTGCGCATGTCCTGCTCGTGGTGCATGGCGATGATCACCGAGCCCGCGCCGAGGAACAGCAGCGCCTTGAAGAAGGCGTGGGTCATCAGGTGGAACACGGCCGCCGAGTAGGCCGACACGCCCAGCGCCACGGTCATGTAGCCCAGCTGCGACAGCGTGGAGTACGCGACAACGCGCTTGATGTCGTTCTGCACGATGCCGATCAGGCCGGTGAAGAACGCGGTGGTGGCACCGATGAACAGCACGAAGTTCAGCGCGGTCTGCGACAGCTCGAACAGCGGCGACATGCGGGTAACCATGAAGATGCCCGCGGTGACCATGGTGGCCGCGTGGATCAGCGCCGAGATCGGAGTCGGGCCTTCCATCGAGTCCGGCAGCCACACGTGCAGCGGAACCTGGGCCGACTTGCCCATGGCACCGATGAACAGGCAGATGCAGATGATGGTGGCGATCGACCAGATCACCGGCTCGGAGAACACCTCGAAGGTATGCAGGCCGAACAGGTTGATGGTGCCCGACCACACCTGCAGCTGCGCTTCCGGATGGTTCAGGATCGGCGCATTGGCGAACACGGTGGCGTAGTCGAGGGTGCCGAACACCCACAGCACGCCGGCGATGCCGAGGATGAAGCCGAAGTCACCGACACGGTTGACCAGGAAGGCCTTCATGTTGGCGAAGATGGCGGTCGGACGCTTGAACCAGAAGCCGATCAGCAGGTACGACACCAGGCCCACGGCTTCCCAGCCGAAGAACAGCTGCAGGAAGTTGTTGCTCATCACCAGGGTGAGCATCGAGAAGGTGAACAGCGAGATGTAGCTGAAGAAGCGCTGGTAGCCCGGATCTTCTTCCATGTAGCCGATGGTGTAGATGTGGACCAGCAGCGACACGAAGGTCACCACCACCATCATCATCGCGGTCAGCTTGTCGACCATGAAACCGACATGAGCCGCGTACTGGCCGACTTCAAAGAAGGTGTAGACGTTCTGGTTGAACGGCTGCGCGCCGCCCCACAGCAGCTGGTAGAACACGTAGCTGGACATGACGCAGCTGGCTGCGACGCCCAGGATGGTGACGGTCTGCGCGCCGAAGCGCCCGACCTGACGACCGAACAGGCCGGCGATGATGCTGCCGAACAGCGGTGCAAGCACCACTGCGATCAACAGACTCTTGGAGAGAGTAATTTCCATCTACGGATCAGCCCTTCAGCGAATCGACTTCGCCGACATTGATGGTGCGGCGGGTACGGAACAGGGTTACCAGGATCGCCAGACCGATCGCCGCTTCTGCTGCGGCCACGGTCAGGATGAAGAAGACGAACAGCTGGCCGGCCGTGTCGCCCAGTTCACGCGAGAACCCTACAAAGTTGATGTTGACCGACAGCAGCATCAACTCGATCGACATCAGCAGCACGATGATGTTCTTGCGGTTGAGGAAGATGCCGGCAAGGCTGATGCAGAACAGCAGCGCGCCCAGCGCCAGAAGATGACCCAGAGTGATCACGGAGCGGTCTCCTCGTTGCTGGAGGGCTTGGTCAGGGTGTGGACCACCGGCTTTTCGGCGTCCATCTTGACCACGCGCAGGCGGTCGCTGCCCTTGACCATGGTCTGTTCGGTCGGGTTCTGGGTCTTCAGGCCTTCACGGCGACGCAGGGTCAGCATTACGGCGGCAACCACGGCCACGGTCAGGATGACGGCGGCGAACTCGAACGGCAGCAGGTATTCGGTGAACAGGCTGCGGGCCAGCCAGGTGATGTTGGAACTGTCGGCGGCCAGGGCAGCGGCGTTGTCGGCCGGGAACGGATTGACCGCCCTGCCCTTCACGCCGATCAGCACCAGCATCTGCACCAGCATGGTGATGGCAACCACCAGGCCGATCGGCAGATAACGTACCCAGCCCTCGCGCAGGTTGTTGTCGTCGATGTCGAGCATCATCACCACGAACAGGAACAGCACCATGACCGCGCCGACGTAGACCAGCACCAGGGCCACGCCCAGGAACTCGGCCCCGACCAGCAGCCAGACGCAGGCCACCGAGAAGAAGGTCAGGATCAGGCACAGCACGGCGTAGACCGGATTGCGCACGCTGATCACCGCCGCAGCGGAGATACCCGCCACGATGGAGAAGACCCAGAAACTGATATTTACCCAATCCATCATTCGACCTCAGCGGAAAGCGGCATCGGCGGCGCGACGCTCGGCGATTTCGGCTTCCAGCCGATCACCGATGGCCAGCAGCTGCGGCTTGGTAACGATGTTTTCGCCACGATTCTCGAAGTGGTACTCGAGGACGTGGGTTTCGACGATCGAGTCCACCGGGCAGCTTTCTTCGCAGAAGCCACAGAAGATGCACTTGAACAGGTCGATGTCGTAGCGGGTGGTACGGCGGGTGCCGTCTTCACGCTTGGCCGAGTCGATGGTGATGGCCAGCGCCGGGCACACCGCTTCGCACAGCTTGCAGGCAATGCAGCGCTCTTCGCCGTTGGGGTAACGGCGCAGTGCGTGCAGGCCACGGAAGCGCGGCGACTGCGGGAACTTCTCCATCGGGTACATCAGCGTGTACTTCGGCTTGAAGGTGTACTTCAGCGTCAGCCACAGACCGCCGAGCAGTTCGAGCAGGAGCAGGCTTTTGAAGTAATGGGTAATTCTGTTCATCACTTAGACGCCCTTCTGGATCACGCCGTAGAACACCATCAAGGCCACAACTGCAATCCACGCGATGGTGAGCGGGATGAAGACCTTCCAGCCCAGACGCATGATCTGGTCGTAACGGAAGCGCGGGAAGCTGGCACGGAACCAGATGTAGGCACTGGCGAAGAAGAACACCTTGACGAACAGCCACGGTGCACCGCCCTTCCAGACCCAGTCGATCCACGGCGAGATGTCCGCGGTGACCCAGCCCTGGATCGGGCTCAGCCAGCCACCCAGGAAGAAGATCGAGATCAGGAAGCTGATCAGGATCATGTTGGCGTATTCGGCCAGGAAGAACAGCGCGAACGCACCGCCGGAGTATTCCACCATGTGGCCGGCGACGATTTCCGATTCACCTTCCACCACGTCGAACGGCGCGCGGTTGGTTTCGGCGACGCCGGAGACCCAGTACACGACGAACAGCGGGAACAGCGGAATCAGGAACCAGTCGAAGAAGCCGGAGCTGCCGGCCTGGGCCATCACGATGTTGCTCAGGTTCAGGCTGCCCGCGGCGATCATCACGCCGACCAGGGCAAAACCCATGGCGATTTCGTAGCTGATCATCTGCGCCGAGGCGCGCATCGCACCCAGGAAGGCGTACTTCGAGTTCGATGCCCAGCCAGCCAGGATGATGCCGTAGATGCCCAGCGAGGTCATCGCCAGCAGGTACAGCAGGCCGGCGTTGGCGTTGGACAGCACGATCTGCGAGTCAAAGGGCACCACCGACCAGGCCGCGAACGCCGGGGCCAGGGTGATCAGCGGAGCCAGCACGAAGATCGCCTTGTGCGAGCTGGCCGGCTGGATGATTTCCTTGAACAGCAGTTTGAAGACGTCGGCGAAGGCCTGGAAGATGCCCATGCCCACGTACATCGGGCCGTGGCGGACGTGCATCCAGCCGATCAGCTTGCGTTCCCAGACCACGTAGAAGGCCACCGCGATGATCACCGGCATGGCGATCAGCAGGATCTTCAGGATGATCCAGATCAGCGCGCCGACTTCACCGAGGCCAAGCAGCCACTGGTGCAGCGGGTCGACCGCGTTCAACAGCAATTCGTTCATGCAGCCACCACCGTTACGCGTGCGGCACCCAGCGGTGCAGTCGCACCGTGGCCCGATTCAATCCAGACCGAACCCGCGGCGACGCGGGCGTCGACCACTACCGACAAGGTGGCCTTGCCGGCATCGGTGCCGACCTTGGCCATCTGCCCTTCCACCAGCTGCAGCCGGGCAGCGTCATCGGCGTTGAGCACGATGCGCGGCGCGTTGTTCAGCGGGTGCGACTGCAGCGCCTGCGCGCGGCGGACCACGGCGTCGGTGCGGTAGATCGCAGCGGTGGACGCCACTTCCAGGCCTTCGCCGGTGACCGGCGTCGCGGCGGAAGTGGACACATTGACGGACACCGGCGCCAGGCTGGCGCGCAGGCCGGCCAGGTCGGTGAAGTCGAAACCGGCCAGGGCCAGTTCGCCACCGAGTGCACGCAGCACGCGCCAGCCTTCACGGGCCTCACCCGGCAGCTTGCCGCCGGCACGCGCCGACTGCTCGCGACCATCGAGGTTGGTCAGGGTGGCGTCGATTTCCGGCAGCGCGCCGATGGGCAGGATCACGTCGGCCACATCGCGGGTCGAGGCACAGGCGAACTGGCTGAAGGCCACCACCTGGGCACCGGCCAGCGCCTTGCGGGCAGCGGCGGTGTCGGCGAAGTCCAGACCCGGTTCGATGCCGTAGATCGCGTACGCCTTGCGCGGCTGGGCCAGCATCGCGGCCACGTCCTTGCCGGCCGGCAGCACGCCCGCGCGGGACAGGCCCACGGCGTTGGCACCCTGCGGAATGCGACACAGCTTGGCACCGGTAGCGGCGGCGAAATCACGCGCGGCGGCGCGGATCGCGGCAGCCTGCGGGTGGTTCTCGGCGATGCCACCGACGATCAGCACGGCGTTGCCGGTGACCGCCTGGCGCAGTTCTGCGTTACCCAGCGCTTCGACGAACTTCGACGGGGCGACGATCTGCTTGCCGGCCAGCTTGAAGGCGAAATCGAAGTCGACCGGGTTGATCGCGTGGATCTTCGCGTTGCGCGTGGTCTGCGCCTTGCGCAGGCGGGCGTGCAGCAGCGGCAGCTCGTGGCGGATGTTGCTGCCGAGCACGACGATGTTGTCAGCGGCTTCGATTTCAGCCAACGACAGGCCGAAGGTTTCGGCGATGACGGCGTCGGAGAAGTCACGGTTGTTGATGCGGTGGTCGAGGTTGCCGGTGCCCAGGCCCGAGGCCAGACGGGCCAGCAGCGCGCCCTCCTCGTTCGAGGCCGAGGGGTGCACCAGCACGCCGAGGTCGTCGCCCTTGTTGGCCGACAGAATTTCCTTGGCGGCGGCCAGGCCTTCGGCCCAGCTCACTTCCTGCCATTCGCCGTTGACCTTGCGCAGCGGCTTCACCGCGCGGTCGGCGCTGTACAGGCCCTGATGCGAGTAACGGTCACGGTCGGACAGCCAGCACTCGTTGACCAGCTCGTTGTCACGCGGCACCGCGCGCAGCACTTCGCCGCGGCGCACGTGCAGGAACAGGTTCGAGCCCATCGCGTCGTGGTAGCCCAGCGACTCGCGCGCGGTCAGTTCCCACGGACGGGCGCGGAACTGGAACACCTTGTTGGTCAGCGCGCCGACCGGGCAGACGTCGACGACGTTGCCGGACAGCTCGGTGGTCAGCGGCTTGCCGTCGTAGGTACCGATCTGCAGGTTCTCGCCGCGGTACATGCCACCCAGTTCATAGGTGCCGGCCACGTCGGCGGTGAAGCGGACGCAGCGGGTGCACTGGATGCAGCGGGTCATCTCGGTGGCGACCAGCGGACCGATGTCCTCGTCCGGCACCACGCGCTTGCGTTCGTTGAAGCGGCTGACCGAACGGCCATAGCCCAGCGACACGTCCTGCAGCTCGCACTCGCCGCCCTGATCGCAGATCGGGCAGTCCAGCGGGTGGTTGATGAGCAGGAACTCCATCACCGAGCGCTGGAACTTCAGCGCCTTTTCGCTGCGGGTGGCGACCTTCATGCCATCCATCACCGGCGTGGCGCAGGCCGGTGCCGGCTTGGGCGACTTTTCAACGTCGACCAGGCACATGCGGCAGTTGGCCGCGATCGGCAGCTTTTCGTGGTAGCAGAAGCGCGGGATCGGAATGCCAGCCTTGTCGGCGGCCTGGATGATCATCGAGCCCTTGGGCACCACCAGGGACTGGCCGTCGATCTCGACGGTCACGTGCCCTTCCGGCACGACTGCCGGGGCGGCGGGATTGTTGGGTTGCGCGCTCATGCAGCGGCTGCCTCCACCTTCTTGCCGTCAACCATCGAATGACCGTTGACGATGTAGTACTCGAATTCGTCCCAGAACTGGCGCAGGAAGCCCTGGATGGGCCATGCCGCCGCTTCACCGAACGCACAGATGGTGTGGCCTTCGATCTGGCCGGCCACTGCCTTCAGCTGGTGCAGGTCTTCCAGGGTGGCCTTGCCGGCGACGATGCGCTCGAGCACGCGGTGCATCCAGCCGGTGCCTTCACGGCACGGGGTGCACTGGCCACAGGATTCCTTGTGGAAGAACTGGCTGATGCGGCAGGCGAACTTGACGCAGCAGACGCTGTCGTCCAGCACCACTATGGCCCCCGAACCCAGACCGGTGCCCAGGGCACGCAGGGTGTCGTAGTCCATCTGCAGGCCCTTCAGCTCTTCGGCCTTCAGCACCGGCATCGAGACACCGCCCGGAATCGCGCCCTTCAGGGTGCGGCCCGGCTTCAGACCACCGGCCATTTCCAGCAGCTCATCGAAGGTGGTGCCCAGCGGCACTTCAAAGTTGCCGCCCTTCTGCACGCAGCCGGAGACCGAGAAGATCTTCGGACCACCGTTCTTGGTCAGGCTCAGGCTCTGGAACCATTCCGGGCCGTTGCGGATGATCGCCGGCACCGACGCATAGGTTTCAGTGTTGTTGATCGTCGACGGCTTGCCGTACAGGCCGAAGTTGGCCGGGAACGGCGGCTTGTAGCGCGGCTGGCCCTTCTTGCCTTCCAGCGATTCCATCAGTGCGGTTTCTTCGCCGCAGATGTACGCGCCGGCACCCAGCGCACCGTAGATGTCGATATCCACGCCGCTGCCAAGGATGTTCTTGCCCAGCCAGCCATTCGCGTAGGCGTCGGCCAGGGCCTGTTCGAAGTTCTCGAACGGCTCGTGGTGGAACTCACCACGCAGGTAGTTGTAGCCCACGGTGCTGCCGGTGGCGTAGCAGGCGATCGCCATGCCTTCGACCACGGAGTGCGGGTTGTAACGGAGGATGTCGCGGTCCTTGCAGGTACCCGGCTCGGATTCGTCCGAGTTGCACAGGATGTACTTCTGCATGGTGCCCTTGGGCATGAAGGACCACTTCAGGCCGGTCGGGAAGCCCGCGCCGCCACGGCCGCGCAGGTTCGACTGCTTGACCATCTCGATCACCTGCTCCGGCGGGATCTTCTCTTCGAGGATCTTGCGCAGGGCAGCGTAGCCACCGGTCTTGAGGTAGCTTTCATACGACCACGGGGTGTCGTAGTGCAGCGTGGTGTAGACCACCTGGTGCGGCAGCGGTGCGGGACCGACCGGGCCAGTGGGTGCGTGATGATGTGCCATGGCTTACTCCAACCCGTCCAGCAGCGCGTCGACCTGCTCGACGGTCAGGCGCTCGTGATAGTGGCCATTGATGACCATCATCGGCGCACCGGCGCAACCGGCCAGGCATTCTTCTTCACGCTTGAGGTAGATGCGGCCGTCCGCGGTGGACTGGCCGGTCTTGCAGCCGAGCTTCTTTTCGGCGTGCGCGACCAGGTCTTCCGCACCGTTCAGCCAGCAGCTGATGTTGGTGCAGAAGGCGACGTTGTGGCGACCAACCTTCTCCAGCTCGAACATCGAGTAGAAGCTGGCCACTTCGTAGGCCCACACCGGCGGCAGGTCCAGGTACTTGGCCACGCCGGCGATCAGTTCGTCGGTCAGCCAGCCCTGGTTCTGCTCCTGCGCGGCGTGCAGGCCCTGCAGCGTGGCAGAGCGCTTGCGGTCCGGCGGGAACTTGGACAGCCAGTGATCGATGTGAGCACGGGTCTTGTCGCTCAGCACCACCATCGGGTCGACGTCACGCGCCGCCTCGAAATTACCTGTCGCCTTCATCGGCCGACCTCAACGAATACCAAATCGTGGAAAACCAGAACCTGCAGCGCCGGCAGCAGCCGGCGGGTGTCAGGCATCGTGCTTGCGGCCGGACTCACCGGTCGACCTCGCCGAACACCAGGTCGTAGGTGCCGATCATGGCCACCACGTCGGCGAGCATGTGCCCGCGCACGACCGAGTCGATCGAGGACAGATGGGCGAAGCCCGGCGCGCGCAGGTGCACGCGGAACGGCTTGTTGGCGCCATCGGACATCAGGTAGCAGCCGAACTCACCCTTCGGGGCTTCCACCGCCGAATAGGTTTCACCGGCCGGCACGCAGTAGCCTTCACTGAACAGCTTGAAGTGATGGATCAGCGCTTCCATGTCGTCCTTCATGTCTTCGCGGCTGGGCGGCGCGACCTTGAAGTTCTTCACCATCACCGGGCCCGGGTTGGCCTTCAGCCACGCCACGCACTGTTTGATGATGCGGTTGGATTCGCGCATTTCCGCGACGCGGACCAGGTAACGGTCGTAGCAGTCGCCTTCCTTGCCCAGCGGGATGTCGAAATCGACGGCGTCGTACTTGGCGTACGGCTGCTTCTTGCGCAGGTCCCAGGCAATGCCCGAACCGCGCAGCATCACGCCGGTCATGCCCCAGGCATGCGCCAGTTCCGGGGTGACCACACCGATGCCGACGGTACGTTGCTTCCAGATGCGGTTGTCGGTCAGCAGGGTTTCGTATTCGTCGATGCGCTTGGGGAACTCGACGGTGAAGTTCTCCAGGAAGTCCAGCAGTGAACCTTCGCGCGCGGCGTTGAGGTTCTTCAGGGCCTGGCCCTTGTGCCAGCGCGATTCCTTGTACTTCGGCATCTGGTCCGGCAGGTCGCGGTACACGCCGCCCGGACGGTAGTAGGCCGCATGCATGCGCGCGCCGGAGACGGCTTCGTAGCAGTCCATCAGCTCTTCGCGCTCGCGGAAGGCGTACAGCATGACCGCCATCGCGCCCAGGTCGAGTGCGTTCGAACCCAGCCACATCAGGTGGTTCAGGATGCGGGTGATTTCGTCGAACATGGTGCGGATGTACTGCGCACGCTCCGGCGCTTCGATCCCCATCAGGGTTTCGATCGCGCGCACGTAGGCGTGCTCGTTGCACATCATCGACACGTAGTCGAGGCGGTCCATGTAACCGATGGACTGGTTGAACGGCTTGGACTCGGCCAGCTTTTCGGTACCCCGGTGCAGCAGGCCCACGTGCGGGTCGGCACGGACGATGGTTTCACCGTCCATTTCCAGGATCAGGCGCAGCACACCGTGCGCGGCCGGATGCTGCGGGCCGAAGTTCATGGTGTAGTTGCGGATTTCCTGCCGGCTTTCGGCGGCATTGCTCGCAAACGCCTGGTGGGACTGCTTGAATTCGCTCACTTCACTGCCTCCGACTGCGCGGTTTCACCGGCAGCGGTCTGGAAACGGGCATCGTCACGGATCACGCGCGGCACGCCGACGCGCGGTTCGACCGAAGTCACCGGCTCATAGATCACGCGCTTCTTTTCTTCGTCGTAGCGCACTTCGACGTTGCCGATCAGCGGGAAGTCCTTGCGGAACGGATGCCCCACAAAGCCGTAGTCGGTCAGGATGCGACGCAGGTCCGGATGACCTTCAAAGATCACGCCGAACAGGTCGAACGCTTCGCGCTCGAACCAGTTCAGGCCGGGCCACACGCTGGTCAGCGAGGCGACCACCGGCAGCTCTTCGTTCGGCGCGAAGCAGCGGATGCGCATGGTCAGGTTGTGCTGGTAGGAGCGCAGCTGCGCGACCACCGCAAAACGCTGCTGCGGCACCGGCTGCGGCTGGGTACCGTCGGCGGTTTCGCGGCTGGGGAATTCACCCCAGGCAAAACGACCGGCACCCTTGCCTTCGACGCCACGGCTGAAGCCGTGCGAGGAGACATCAGCGGTGTCCCATTCGTCGTCGCCGTAACCGAGGTAGTCCAGACCACACAGGTCAACGGACTGCTCGAAACCGAATTCGTCGCGCAGCGCCACCGCCGTGGCCAGCCAGTCAGCAGCGGGCACTTCCAGCGTCACTTCGCCGCGGGGTTCGACCACGAAGACCTGCGCACCTGCGAAACGTGCGGAGAGTCGGTCGATGAAGGATGCTTGCTCTGCCATGGGGGCTTGGCGTGCTCTTGTCAGGAGGAATGTCAGCGGGCGATGGTCTGCGTACGCCAGATCTTCTTCTGCAGCTGCAGGATCCCGTACACCAGCGCTTCCGCGGTTGGCGGGCAACCCGGGACGTAGACGTCCACCGGCACCACGCGGTCGCAACCACGCACCACTGCATACGAGTAGTGGTAGTAGCCGCCACCGTTGGCGCAGCTGCCCATGGAGATGACCCACTTCGGGTCCGGCATCTGGTCGTAGACCTTGCGCAGCGCCGGGGCCATCTTGTTGACCAGGGTACCGGCCACGATCATCACATCGGACTGACGCGGCGACGGGCGGAACACCACGCCGTAGCGGTCAAGGTCCAGGCGCGCCGCACCGGCGTGCATCATTTCAACCGCGCAGCAGGCCAGACCAAAGGTCATCGGCCACATCGAGCCGGTACGTGCCCAGTTCAACAGCGCGTCGACGCTGGTGGTCACATAGCCCTTCTCGAGCAGCGGGTTGTCACCTTCCGGCCGCAGGATGTCGTCGACCCGCCCTTCCGGGACCGGGTTGTTCATCAGGCCATCGAGAGTCTGAATTACTCCCATTCCAGCGCTCCCTTCTTCCAGACGTAAATGAAACCGAGGAAAAGCATGCCCACGAACAGGCCCATCGTGACCAGGGAACGCGCCCCCAGCTCCATGAACACCTGGGTCCACGGCACGATGAAGATGATTTCCAAGTCAAATACGATGAACTGGATCGCGATCAGGTAGTAGCGCACATCGAACTTCATGCGCGCGTCCTCGAAGGCCTCGAAGCCGCATTCGTACGGCGAGAGCTTCTTCAGATCTGGACGCCGGGGACCGAGGAACCGGCCGACCAGCATCAGCGCAACGCCGATACCGGTGGCAACAATCAGAAACAGCAGAGACGGCAAATATTCGGCCAGCACAGCGATTCTCTCTTGCCTCTGCCGCCACGCCTGCAGGCGTTTTGGCATGGGGGAGTGGACGGAACGCAGATCTGGCGCATAGCGCGCCAGACCGCAAACCGCTTACAAACAAATGGTGCCCAAGAGGGGACTCGAACCCCTACGACCTAAGTCGCTACCACCTCAAGGTAGTGCGTCTACCAATTCCGCCACCTGGGCTTACGATCGCACCGGGACTTACCCGGTGCGCCGCATATTGTAACCGTCTTCAGCGATTCTGGGAGCCTTCCGCGGGCTTTTCTTCACCAGAATTCGACGTTTCCGCCTGAGCCGGCACAGTGGCCGGGGCAGCAGCAGCCGGAACCGGCTGCGGCGCAGCGGCTTCCGGGGCCTTCGGCACAGCCGGCAGCTCACCCGCCGGCACGGCCGGGGCGCTCTGGACCGGGGCAGACATCACACCCAGACCCGCGTCAGCGGTCGGACGGGCACCATGGCTGGCGTACCAGGCCATGAAGAGGCTGATGCCGAAGAACACCACGGCCAGCCACTTCGTGGTCTTGGACATGAAGTTGGACGCACCGCGCGCACCGAACACCGTACCCGAGGCACCGGCACCGAAACCCGAGCCTGCGGCCGCACCGGAACCACGCTGCATCAGGATGAGCGCGATCATGGCCACCGATACCAGCACGTAGACCACATTGAGGATCAACATCAGCATTTCGAATCCGTCCTCGGATTATTCATTAACGCCCGGTCGCCGCCTCGACGATGGCCAGGAAATCTGCGGCGACCAACGAGGCACCGCCTACCAGCCCACCATCGACATCGGGCTGCGCGAACAGTTCCCCAGCGTTGTCGGGCTTGACGCTGCCGCCGTAGAGGATCGGCAACGAATCGGCGATTCTAGCATCCCGCTTGGCCACTTCGCCACGGATGAAGGCATGGACTTCCTGCGCCTGCTCCTTGGAAGCGGTTTTGCCGGTGCCGATGGCCCAGACCGGTTCATAGGCGACCACCGCATGCTGGAAGCCGGCCGGACCGACCAGGTCCAGGACCGGGGCCAGCTGGCTGGCAATGACCGCTTCAGTCTGCCCGGCCTCGCGCTGCTCCAGGGTTTCGCCGACGCACAGCACGGGAACCAGGCCGGCGTGGATGGCGGCGGCGAACTTGCGGGCGACCAGCTCGCTGCTTTCATGGTGGTACTGGCGGCGCTCGGAATGGCCCACCAGCCCGTAGCGGGCCCCGACCTCGGCCAGCATGGCAGCGGACACCTCACCGGTGTAGGCCCCCTTTTCATTGGAGCTGACGTCCTGCGAGCCGAACGCAACCGCCCTGCCCTCGAAATCGTTGACCAGTTCACCCAGGTACGGCAGCGGCGGCAGGATGACCACCTCGACCCCGTCCTTCGGCAGGCTGGCGACCACGTCACTGACCAGGTCGGTCGCGAATTGACGGCTGCCGTGCAGCTTCCAGTTACCGGCGACGATCTTGCGGCGCATGGCGGTCTCCTTTTGAGTATCAGCCAACAATGATACCGGATGTAACGAATCCCTGTTCCGCCGAAAACGCTTACATTTCAATTGGATAATCCGTGCGGGCAGGCGGGCTGTGGGATTGCAGACGCTGCGGATCGCCGGGCGTTGCCCGCCTGCTGTTGGATCTGGGCTAACAGCCGGCGGTCAACGGTTCCCGTGTTTGGGCGTCCCGGAGTGGGTTTGCGGGGTCGCCGTAAACCCGTCCATGGGGGCTACGCGGACGCCATCCATGGCGCCGAGTCCCCCGCAAACCCACCCCGGGACGCCCTGGACAGAAGGCCGGGGGCCATGGGAAATGCCAGATCAACAGCGGTGTCGATCCAGGATCGTGCGTTAACGAATGTTGGGGATTTCACGGCGATCGTCTGTCCACCGATCCCACCAAGGAAGCGCGCGGACGGGTTTTGATCTTCGATGGCCGCCAGCCAACTGTCGTGGCGGTTCGGGGTGGGCTGGAGGGGGCACGAGCCGCATGGATGCGGCGATGAGCTTACATGGACGTATTCACAGCGTCCCCCGGAACGCCCATCCCGAGCCGCCGAGCCGGATCTGCCGTGACAACCGGCTGTTCGCCCAAATCCAACAGCAGCCGGGCAGAGCCCGGCATCACGTGATCAATGCAACCGCATGAAACGAGAAGGCCACCTTGCGGTGGCCTTGTGGGTTACTTCAGTTTGATCTCGCGCAGGCGCTCTTCCAGGAAACCGTGGGCGGTGATGGCTTCGGGGTAGCGGCTGGGATTGTCCGGGGTGATGCAGGTCGGCAGCACGTCGATCAGGAAGTCCGGGTTCGGGTGCAGGAAGAACGGCACCGAGTAGCGCGGCTGGCGGGCCTGCTCGCCCGGGGGGTTGACCACGCGGTGGATGGTCGACGGATACACGTGGTTGGTCAGGCGCTGCAGCATGTCGCCGATGTTCACCACGATGGTGTCCGCGTCCGAGGTGAATGGCACCCACTTGCCATCGTGCGACTGCACTTCCAGGCCCGCCGCGCTCGCGCCCACCAGCAGGGTGATGAAATTGATGTCGCCATGCGCGCCCGCGCGCACGTTCGGAATGTCGTCAGCGGTGATCGGCGGGTAATGGATCGGACGCAGGATCGAATTGCCGTTGTTGGTCTTGTCGGCGAAGAAGTCGATCGGCAGGCCGATGTGCAGCGCCAGCGCCGACAGCACCCGCGAACCCAGGTTGTCCAGCGCCTGGTACAGGCCGTAACCGCGCTCACGGAAGCCCGGCACTTCGGTCGGCCACAGGTTCGGGGCCATCACGTCGCGGTACTTCGAGTCGTCCGGAATCTCACGACCGATGTGCCAGAACTCCTTCAGGTCGAAGTGCTTGGAACCCTTCGCCGTCTCCACCCCGAAAGGGGTGTAGCCGCGTGCACCACCCGTGCCCGGCACGTGGTACTTCAGTTTGGTCTCTTCCGGCAGCGCGAAGAACGCCTTGAACACGTCGTAGGCGGCGTCGATGTCCGCCTGCGGGATGCCGTGGTTGCGAATGCCCGCAAACCCCCATTCACGGTAGGCCGCGCCCAGTTCCGCGACGAAAGCGTCACGGTCACTGTCGAAACGGGTGATGTCGAGGGTGGGGATCTGGCTCACAGCGGTTCCTGGGGTTTCGGGGTGGGGACAGGGCCGCAGCTGTGGCCCGGCTGAATATTGTGCCAGATCGGAGGGTAATCGCCTCCGATAGGTTGATACAAACCGATACAATGCGCGCCGCCCGCCGGATCAAAGGCCGGGCGGCCACGGACGCTGCCGCCGCCACGTCTTCAATTTTCCTCTTCTTGCGTTACCCGGTACATGGACGATTCGCTTTCCGCCCTGCCCCCGCCCTCTGCCGTGCGCTGGCAGCGCCTGGGCTGGCTGACACTGTTCACCGCCATCAATGCCTGCGTGGCTATAGCCATCGTGCTGGGCAACACCCCGCTGCAGGACAATCCCGGCGGCGCCCTGGGCGTGAGCTACCTGGGCATTGCGCTGCCCGGCCACTTCCTGTTCTTCGGTGCACTGGTGTCGCTGCTGCCGCTGGCCATCGGGTTGTGGCCGCGGTCTCCCCGCCCTCTCCAGATCAGCGCCGCGGTGCTGCAGGGTGCCTGGCTGTGCCTGCTGCTGGTGGATGCCAAGGTTTTCGAGTTATATCGTTTCCACCTCAACGCCATGGTCCTGAACATGGTGTTCGGCGGCGCGCTGCAGGACCAGGTCGCATTGTCCTGGCAGACCTGGCTGCAGGTCGGCGGCGTGCTGGTCGCCGTTGCCGCGGCCGAGGTGCTGCTGGCCTGGGCCTGCTGGAAACTGCTGCCGGCGCGCCATCGTCGCAGGCCGGTGCTGCTGGCCTGGGCGGCCGGCGCTGCGCTGATGCTGACCGGACAAGTGGCCACGGCCTACTACGACGCGCTCGGCGAACGTGCCGTCACCAGCCAGTGGGCCTACCTGCCCTGGGCACAGCCGATCACCGCCAAGCGCCACATGCACCGGCTGGGCGTGCGCAGCGCGCCGCAGGCCAATCTGCCTGACCCGCGCATGAGCCAGCTCGAATACCCCCTGCATCCGCTGCGCTGCCAGAGCCACACCCGCCCGAACGTGCTGGTCGTGGTGCTGGAGTCGCTGCGTCACGATGCACTGGATGCCACCACCATGCCCAACACCTGGGCGTTGGCAGAGCGTTCGGAAACGTTCGATCGCCACTACAGCAGCGGCAACGCCACCCGCTACGGCCTGTTCGGCCTGCTGTACGGCCTGCCGGGCGGGTACTGGCAGAACATGCTCAGCGAACAGCGCGGCTCCCTGCTGTTCCAGGTGCTGGGCCAGCAAGGCTATTCCCTGCACCTTTATGGCAGCGCACCGCTGCACAGCCCCGAATTCGACCGTACCGTGTTCGCCCAGGTCCGCGACCAGCTGCACGTAGCTCCCTCGGACCTGCCGGTCGCCGCGCGCGACCGTCACATCGTCGAGGCGATGCAGGGCGATATGCTCAAGCCTGCGAAATCCCCCTGGTTCGGCTTCGTGTTTCTGGACAGCACCCACGCGCCCTATCACCTGCCGGCGGATTATCCACCGCTGGCCACGCCGATGGCGCAGCAGATCAACTTCCTGGCGCTGGACCAGGACCATGACCCCGCCCCCGAACTGAATCGTTACCGCACCGCCGTGCACTACGCCGACAGCCTGGTCGGGCAGCTGCTGCAGACCCTGCGCGAAAGCGGGCAGGCCGACAACACCATCGTGCTGGTGACCGGCGACCATGCCGAGGAATTCAACGACCTGGGGCTGAACTACTGGGGTCACAATGGCAACTTCTCCGACTACCAGATGCGGGTCCCCTTCGTACTGCACTGGCCCGGCCGTGACACCCAGGCGCACGCCACCACCAGCAGTCATGAAGACTGGGTGCCCACCCTGATGCGCCATGGGTTGGGCTGTGAGAACCCGTTGGCCGACTTCAGTACCGGCCATGACCTGTTCGACGAGCAGCGCGTCAACCGGCCGGTGCTGGTCGAAAGCTGGTCGCAGCGGGGCATCCGCGACGGCGACAATACCTACGTGTTTGACAAGTTTGGCAATGCCACCGCACTGGACCGCCATTACCTGCCACTGCCCGACCAGCAACCTGACCCCGCTGCGGTGAAAGCCGCATGGGATGCACTGACGCATTTCCGCAAGCATTGACGCCTGGAACGTTCATCGATGAACACGCCGCTTGACCGCAGACCCTTGAAAATTCTGCACACTGAAGCTGCCAAGGGATTTGGCGGTCAGGAGATCTATATCTACCGCCACATGCTGGCCATGCGCGAGCGCGGCCACGACGTGTCGCTGCTGTGCCAGCCCGGTTCGCGCCTGGGTGAGATCGCAGGCGACGCGGGCTTCACCGTGCACTCGCTGAAGATGGGTGGGCTGCTGCGGCTGTTGCGTGGTGTCTGGTCGGTGTCGCGGCTGGTGCGCAGCCAGCGCTATGACGTGGTCAACACGACCAGCCGGCGCGACGCGCTGATTGCGGCTGCCGGCGCGCGCTTGGCGCATGCGCCATTGGTGGTGCGCTCACGCCACTTGATGAGCCCGGTCAACTCGCTGCTGACCTACACCGGCCTGCCGCACCGGGTGCTGACGGTGAGCAGCTTTGTGAAGCAGATGCTGGTGCAGCGCGGCGTGGCGGACGCGCATGTGGGCATCGTGCCGCCGATCGCGGTGCCGATGCAGTGGACCGAGGACGCCGGGAGCGACCCGTGGCAGTGCCTCCAGCAGACGCGCGCGGAGGTCCGTCGTGAGCTGGGCTTCAACGACGACCAGGTGGTGGTCGGCTGCGTGGCCGTGCTGCGCGAGCCCAAAGGCCATGTCGACCTGATGCACGCCATTGCCCCGCTGTGCCGGAAGCATCCGCAGCTGCAGCTGGTGGTGGTGGGCGATGGCCAGCCGATGATGGACCGGCTGAAAGCCTTGAGGAGCGAACTGGGAATCGAGTCGCAGGTGCACCTGCTCGGGTATCGGATGGGTGCGTGCCGACTGATGACCGGCTTTGACATCTTCGCGCTGGCCACGCACAAGGAAGCGGCGGGGACGGTATTTCTGGAAGCTGCCTACGTGGGCGTGCCCATTGTGGCGACCCGGGTGGGTGGGGTACCGGAAATGGTGGTGGAAGGCAGCAATGCACTGCTGGCCCCGCTCGGCGACAGCGCGGCGCTGACGGCGGCGCTGCAGACGCTGGTGGAAGATCCGGCACGGCGCCAGCAGATGGGGCGAGCGGGCTGGGACTGGATGCGCAGCGCGCACCGTTTCACCCCGGCGGGACACACCGAGGCGACCGAGCATTATTATCACCAGTGGCTGAAGGAGCTGGGACATGGCAAACGCTAGAACGGTACCGGTGCTGATGCACCACCATGTGTCGCCTTCGCCGGGGATGATCACGGTGTCGCCGGAGAACTTCGAAAGTCAGATTGCCTGGCTGGCGCGCACTGGCTGGACGTCGTTGACGCTGGCGCAGTACGCCGACTTCCTGGCGGGCAAACCGGTGCCGCGCAAGTCGATCGTGATCACTTTCGACGATGGCTATCTGGACAACTGGGTATACGCGCACCCGATCCTGAAAAAATACAACATGCATGCGGTGGTGTTCGTGGTGACGGGCTGGATGGGCGAAGGTCCGGTCCGCCCGCACGCGGGCGAGCCGGGTGCGGTGCTGCCAGCCACGCCGGACCATCGCGGCTGCGAAGCGGCGATCCTGCGTGAGAACCGCCACGACGAGGTGATGATGCGCTGGAGCGAGGCCCGGGCGATGATCGCCGAGGGCACTTTCGAGGTGCACTGCCACACGCACACCCACACGCGTTGGATGAAGCAGGACATCAGCCGCGACGAAAAGCGTGCAGGCATCCGCGGCGATCTGTCTCGCGCGCGCCAGGTGCTGCAGGAGAAACTGGGCGAGGTCTCTGACACGCTGTGCTGGCCTTACGGCGACTTCGACGAGGATTACCTGCCGATCGCGCGCGAGCAGGGCTTCCGCTACCTGCACACCACGCACCCGTTCGGCCGCAATGTCGTTGGCGGCGATCCCGAGCACATCTACCGCTTCGCGATCCGCAACCGTCCAGCCAGCTGGCTGCGCAAGCGCATCGCCTGGAGCTACCACCCGCTGATCGCCCCGGTGTTCAACCGGTTCAAGGCGCGCCAGAAGAAGATGGCTCCGGGGCCCTGATTGCGATTGCACGATGTACATATCGCAGGGCGTTGCCCGGCTGCGGTTGGATTCGTGCGAACAAGCTACGGCTGCTGATCTACGCGCCTGGGGCCGACGGGCGGGCTGCCGCTGACACGCATGGCGTGTTACTACAACTGCTGGATGGTGGGGGCTGGTAGAGTCGGTCGACAGACGACTGCCGTGAAATCACCAACGCCCGGTAACGCATGACCCCAAATCGAAATCGCTTCATCGCGCTGCAGAACACCGCCATGCAGCGATGTGTGGATGAAGCGCCCGAGGTACGTCATGCGTTACCGGGTGTTGCATATTTCACGGCGATCGTCTTTCGACCGATCCCACCAAAGCAGGTCAAGGCCCGGGCGGGTCAAGAGCCGGATGACCGATGCGTTGGTTTTGACTTTCCGTGACCACCGATAACCCATCGAAGGTGGGTCGGGGTGGGGTTTGGGGGGGGGGCCCCCCCCCCCCCCCCCCCCCCCCAAAAACCGAGCACATAAACAACTGGGGTTGACAAAGAAAAAGTGGGTAAAAAAAAAAAAAAACGGCCGAGCCAAAAAAA
>NZ_RHPP01000052.1 GCF_003935715.1 Stenotrophomonas sp. 278
CCGAGTGTGAGACTGGTGGGTGCTGAGGCGTACACGGTGCTCCAGCCGCCGCCATTTGCGCGTTCCACCACCTCGTAGTGGGTGGCTGCAGCAATGCCACCCCACGACATCGAAAGGGTGGTGCTGTAGGAGGTGCCGCCCAGGCTGATCGTCGTGGTCCCAGTCGGCGGCAGCGTCACCACAATGGTCGCGGTGCCACTGGCACCACTGCAGCCGGCGTCATTGCAGGCAAACGCCCGGTAGCCGTACGTGCCGGCCGCCCGCCCGGTGATGGCCAACTGGGTGGAGCTGATCCGGTTGATCTCCGCCCAGGCACCACCGTTGGTCTGCTGTTCGATGCGGTAGCTGCTGGCCTGGGCCGCAGCGCCAACGCTCAGGGTGAAGCTGCCGTTGTAGCTGGCGGCCGGCACCGAGACGCTGGTCGCAGCCGGTGCATACAGCGCGACCACTACGACTTCGGCCGAGTACGCCGTGCAACCCTGCGGGTTGCAGGCCTTCAATCGATAGCGGTAGCTGCCAGCCGGCTTGCCGGCCACTGCGAAGGAAGTCGCCGTCGAGTCTGACAACACCGCCCACGCGCTTCCATTGAAGGTCTCCAGCACGTAGTTGGCGGCCCCCTGCACGTCCGCCCAGTTCAGGGTGTAATTGCCATTGATACCCGAGGCCGGCGCGCTCAACACCGGCGTGCCCACCGGGCCCACATCCACCTGGGTGATGGCCTCCACGCCCCAGTTGCCACACAGGCTGCCGTTGCAGGCGCGGCCGCGATAGCGGTAGGTGCCGCTGGCCTTGCCGCTCACCGCCACTGAAAGCCCGCTGCCCTGGTAGAGGCCCTGCCAGTGCCCGCCAACGCCCTCCTGCACCTCGTACTGCTGCGCACCGGTCAGCGCCTGCCACTGCACCGTGTAGCTGCCGTTGGCGCTATAACCAGGGGCGCTCACCACCAGTGCGGCTGGTGCGATGTCCACCTTGCGGCGGCCGACCAGACTGCCGTTCAACTGAACGTAGTCGATGGCCTTGGCCTGACGCTGGTCGTGCTGGTAACGCAGCACGCCGTCCTGTCCGTACATGGAGCGGATCTGACCCGCATCGGCACTGGCCAGCGTTCGGCGGCCATGGGCGTCGTACTGGTACGCCTCCTTGCCGGTGACTTCGCGCAGACGGTTGCCGTAATCGAAGCGGTACGCCACGCCGTTGCGGATGTTCAGATTTCCCCGGGGGTCGTAGCCCAGGCCGGTCACGGTGGCACCGCTGGCCTGGTCACGCACGTTGGTCAGGCGGTTGGTATGGTCGTAGTCGAACCTCTGCTGACGCGTGCCAACCGTGGCCGCCACGATGTTGTCCAGCACGTCGTAGTTGTAGCTGGCATTGCCGAAGCTGGGCGCGGTGACGGTACGCAGGCGGTCCAACCCGTCGTACTGCATGTCGCGGTTTCCGGGGCCACCGGGCAAGCCATCGCTGATCGCGGCGACGTTGCCGTTGGCGTCGTAGTCGTAGCCGTCGTCGATCACTTTACCCGCCGTCCCGTTATCCAGACTGCGATCCGGCAGCCCGCGCGGGTTCTGGGTCATCTGGTGGGTCACCCCATTGCCGTAGGTGAAGCTGCTCATGCCACCGTTGGCGTAGTAGCGCACGTTGCTGGCGAATGGACCGGCCTTGGTGGGCTGGCCCAGTGCATTGGGCGCGTAGTCGATCAGGAAGCCGGAAGGCTGCAGCAGGGTGGACAGCGCACCATTGGCGTCATAGCCGTAGCCCAGCGCCCACGGCTGGGCACCGTCGTACACCACGGTTTCGGCAGTAGGCAGGCCGCGCAGGTTGTACTGGTACTCGTTGACGGTGGCTGCGCCGTTGTTGCGGGTGGTCACGCGCTTGACCTTGCCGCCGGGCCAGTAGGCCCAATCCTGGTCGCCCTGCCCGTCCGAGAAGCGCAGGGTGAGCAGGCGGGCCATGCTGTCGTAGCTGCGGTCGGCACGCGACGCCGATGCATAGGCGGCCGAGGTGTCGCACTGCTGGCCCAGCAGTGTCAGCCCCGCAGCCGACCACAGCACGTTGCCCGCCGCGTCGTAGCCGACCACGGTCGCGCCGGTTTCGGGCTCCATTGTCTTGCAAAGGCGCTGACCAGCGTCATACACATACTGGCGGCGCACGCTGACGCTGCTGTCGCCGTTGCGGCGCAGAATGGACAGCGGCTTGCCCAGCGCGTCGCGTGCGATCTCGGTGACCGCGCCTTCGGGGTGCGTAATGCGCACCGGCATGTCTTCGCCGGGCTGACCGTACATCATGTACTGGGTGGTGGTGGCAATGCCGCGCGGGTTGACTGCCTGCACGCCGCCGCCGTTGAGCCACTGGGTGGTGCTGACCAGCCGGCCCAGCTCGCTGTCCTGCTCGCTGCGCACCGCGCGACCCAGTGCGTCATATGTGGTGTAACTGCCCGCAAAGGCCGAGCGGTAGTCGGTGGCGTTGCGGGTGGGATACGACGCAAACACCGGGCGGCCATTGGTATCGTATCGGGTCACGGTCTGGCGCACGGTGCCAGCCGGGTCGACGAGGTCGTAGGTCTCTTCCAGCACCGGACGCCACAGGGCGTCGTAGTAGCTCACCGAACGTGCGTTGCCGGTTCTGGAGACGCGCTTCCAGTGGCCCGCTTCCAGGCCCACCTCGGCACCACCGACCTGCGAGAAACTGCTGGTGGTAGCGTTCCAGGCCACGCTGTCGTTGGCCGCCTGGGTAGCCACGGTGATGCGCCCCATGCCGTCGTAGTCATAGCTGCGGCTGGCTCCGTTGGGCTCCAGCACGCTGCGTACCCAGCCGTTGTCGTCCACGCTGAGCTGGGTACTGGTGCTGTCCGGGAAACTGATGCCCTGCGGCAGACCGCGCTTCCAGCTGGAAAGGCTGATGGTGTTGTTGTTGGCATCGGTCAGCGTGGCCAGCGTGCCGTCGGCGTTGTAGCCCAAGGTCTGCTGCAGCAAGCCGAACGCATACGTGCGCTGTGGGCGTGAGGCAGCGTCGAACTCGGTGCGGTCGGTTTCGATGTCTACCCCGGCCGTCTCCTGCGAGCTGCGCGATACCTGACCGAGCACCCAGCGGCCGGTGTCGTCGAAGTAGCTGGTGCGCAGCACGCGGGCGTATCCCAGCGTATTGCTTTCGGTGCGCACGGTCGCGCGGGCGTGCACGTCGAACAGATTGGTGTCGGTGACGAAGGTCACGCCGTCCTGGGTGATCGTGGTCTGCTTCACCGGGCGGATGCGGGTGGAGAACACATCATCCGCCGCCGTGAACGTGCCATGGCTGTTGGGGAACGGCATGGAAGGTGCATCGGAGTCGCTGACGTAGGTGTTGCGGGTCACCTGGACGATCTGCCCGTCTGGAGCGCGCACAGCCTGCTGGAGCAGCTGCCCTTCATTCTTGGTGACGTGGTTGCCGAAGACACTATGCCGGCGGGTTCCATCGGGCTCTACCACCGTCGCAACGGCAACGTCGGGGAGACCGGAGTCGTAGCCACCGCGCTCGTAGGACCACACCTGCGTTCCCAATCCCGGTCCACTGAGCGTCTTGCGCGTGATGGCGAACAGGTCGATCGAACGCGCAACGCGCTGGAAACGGCGAGCGCCGACCGAACCGCATGCATTTGCCGGAAGACCGGTGCGTGCCCGGCTCACATACTCGAAGTCGAACTGGCCTCGGGTGCCGGCAGGATGTGTCGCTACAAGGGTGAAGCTCGACAGCTCATAGTCGGGGCGGCTGCATAGCATTTCGTCGCCATCCCAAGGCCCATATTCAGGGTTCAAGCCACCATAGCCGTTGTCCTGCCATGCATAGGAGTAGCTGAAGCGCGATCCATCCGGCTGAATGACGGCACTCAGTTGCGGCCACTTGACGAACCCCAACGCGCCACCACCGCCCGCATATTGATACGTCCAGGTACGCCCGTTGGCGGTGGCGCTGCTGATGTTGTTGCCGGAGTATGCGATCGAAATCGCGCGGCCATCGCTGGCGCGAATGCCTACCAGTTTGTCGCCCGAGTAGTCATAGGCTACCCAGTTGCCGTGCCGATCTACGACTCGACTGGCCAGCAACATCACCCGCACCATGCCGACGTTGAAGGTGCCGAAGTTCATCACTCCCATGCCACGCTCTGTACCTACATCGAAGTAGTAGCGGGTACCGTCGCCATCCACACCAACGAATCCTTCACCTGGATAGCCATTGGCGGTGTTGGGAAGGCAGGTGAAGCGCATGTTGCCGCGCGCCCCCCAGTTGTAGGTGGCACCGTCGGTTGGACGCGGGTTGGGCGTGTCTGAAGCCCCGATATAGAGCAGCTCCTGGTCACCAGCACCGGGAATGTGCGCGGAGTTTCCGTTCCAGACCTCATACAGGTTGACTTGGGTCGGCACCGAAGGCGCGAACAGCTGGCTGCAACGCGACGTCGCGCCGTTGCCTCCCACGTTCCATTTATTGGTCGACGAGAAAGTGCCGTGCAAATACGGCACTTCTACATCCCAGCTGCCAAATCCGCCCCAAGGGGTGCGATTTTTAAAGGATTGGACCGCAAAACGTCGCTGCAGACGCACGGGCAATGCATTGTTGCCGGGCAGATCGATGTCGGTGACGACAAACTCAGTGGAGCCCGAACTCAAGTTGATCTGCTCACCAAACAACTCCGAGGTGAGCGGCGAAACCTGCTCACCGGTGCGGATGCGCTTGAAGTATTCGGTGTGCGGGGTAATCGGGCTCTCAGCTCCCGCCGCACCGCACATCGCCAACAAACAGATACCCAACCACGCTTGCCATTGCCGATTGCGCACGGAACGTTCCTTTCGTTCAGATGCGACGGGCAGCGCCAGACGTTCGGCGTTGCACCGACCTGCTTCATGGCGTTGTTGCGGCTGTACCCCGCGCCGTCCTGTGCGCCCCCTGGATCCGTCGCGCTGTTTGGCGACGGGTTCGCCCAGTAATAACATCGGGGGATTGGGGGGTGCAAGTGCGCGCGAAAGGCAGCCGGGCAAGCCCGGCTCTACGGGGAAACGTTGCGGTGGTCGCGTAGTGACACGCCATGCGTGTCACCGTGGCGTTACCCCAGGTCTTGGCGGTGGTGATGGCCCATATGCTTCAACACCCCTTCCCCGCCCACGAAGTGCCGCACCAGCGGCGCATGTTCGCCCCGATGCAGTTCGCGGATGCGCTCCTGATGCGCGCGATCCTCAGCAGTCACGCGCTCGTGCTGGCGCAGGTGCTCCACCCACGAACTGGTCACGAAATACTCCAGGTGGATGCCCGGCGTGGCCACGTCCTCCGCCACGCCCCACACCACCGCGCCATCGCGCCGACGAACGCTGCCGAGCTCGCCGATCAGGGTATGAAATGCATCGCGATCCGCTGCCTCAATCCGGTACTCCACCGTCACCAGCACCGGGCCGCGATCGTGCGACACCGGCTGCGCCAGTTCCGGCGCAGGCCAGGTGCCGGCCGGGCGCAGGTCCAGGGTTTCGGTGCCAGCAATACGCACACGCCACACGAGCAGCCCTGCCACCACCGCGCCAATTGCCGCAATGGTCAAGGCCAGTGGAATGGAACTGCGCTGGGCCACGCTACCCCAGCTGAGGCCGCCGGTGGCCATGCCCAGCGAGAACACCATGATGTACAGCGACAGCGCGCGTGCCCGAACCCACGGCGGCACCGCGGTCTGTGCGGCGATCTGCAGCGAAGACAGCACGGTAATCCAGGCGAAACCGTTCACCAGCATCGCCAAAGGCAGCAGCACGGTGCTGCGTACCCAGGCCAGGCCCAGCAGGCTCACCGCCAGCGCCAGCGTGGCCAGCAGCACCAGCAGGTCGCGGTCCAGCTTGGCGCGCAGAATCGGCAGCAGCAGCGCGCCGGCCACGGCACCGACGCCGATGCAGCCGAGCAGGAAGCCATACAGACCTGCCCCACCCTGCAGCTCACCTCGCACCACCAGCGGCAGCAACGCGGTAGCCGCACTGGCAAAGAAGAAGAATCCGGCCGATTTGATCAGCACCGCCTGCAGGCGTCCGGCACGCAAGGCGTAGCGGAGGCCCGCGCGCAACCCGGCACCAAAGCCTTCCGGCGGCAGCGCGGACGCTTCCGGTGCGCGCTTCCATCCCCACAGCACCCACAGCATCAGGCTGAAACTCAGTGCATTGGCACCGAACGCCCACGCCGGGCCCAGCTGCGCCACGATCAGGCCTCCGATGGCCGGCCCCAGCGAACGTGCGATGTTGATGCCGATGGAATTGAGCGCCACCGCCGAAGCCAGCATCGGCCGCGGCACCAGCTCGGATACCACCGCGGCCTGCGCCGGCATCGCCATGGCCGCACCGCAGCCCATGGCAAAGGTCAGCACCACCAGCAGCGGCGGCGTCAGCAGGCCCAACCCGCTGAACACGGCCAGCGTACCCGCCACCAGCAGCATCCAGCCCTGGGTGAGCAGCAGATAGCGGCGGCGATCGACAATGTCGGCCAGGGTGCCGGCAGCCAGAGCCAGCAGCACCACCGGCACGGTGGTGGCCGACTGCACCAGCGCCACCATCAGCGGCGAGCCGGTGCGCTCGGCCATCACCCAGGCGGCAGCCACGTCGTTGATCCAGGTGCCGACATTGCTGCCGAGAATGGCCAGCCACATGGCACGGAACAGCTTCACCTTGAGCGGCGACCATGCGCCTTCCGCGGGAGCAGCGCCAGCCGCTGCGTATTGTTTCTCTACCATTGCCATGCTCCTACTACCGAGGCAAACAGGGTGTTGCGGCCGCCACTCTGGCGCAGCCCGGGACCGGCCTCGAACCACGCCAGCTGGCCCTGCCATTGCCAGTGCGGGCTGGCCTTCCACGTGGTTTCCCACTTGAACTGCTGGCCGATGCGGCGCGCGGTGCCGGCGCTGCCGGGTATTGCGCTGAGCGGCGTGGGGGTGGTGTAAATGGCGTCGTTGCGCCGGTGCTTCCAGGCGACCTGCCAGCCGAACTCGGTGCTCAGGCCCGGGCGTGGGGTCAACGTAAGCGTGGGCTGCACGTCCATCAGGTTGGCTGGTGCCAGCAGGCTGGCCTCGCTGAAGTACGCCGCCTTGGGGTACAGCGCATTGAAGGTCTGCAGGCGGCCATCGTTCGGATTGGCATCGCCGCTGGCGATATCCGCCTTGATCCCCAGCCGGGGCTGCAGGCGCACGTCCGGGAATCGCAGCCCGATATCGCTGGCGACGGTCCACGCACGGATATCCAGCGAGCCCTGCGAGCGCGACAGCGTGCCGTTCTGCAGCACCAGTTCCACATTGGCATCCCAGCGTGGCTGGCGCGCGAACAACCGGGTGCCCAGCGTGGTACGCCGCTCATCGCCGCTGGCACTGGCGAAGCGCGCGCCGTCACGACCGTAGCCGAGCAGGTACAGATCTACGCCATTGCCGGTAGACGCTCCACGCCGCGTTGCATACGAGCCCACCAGATACTGCGCCTCATCGCGGCGGTCATCGAACGCACCCGGACGGTTATCGACCGGGCGCAGCGCCAGCGCATCCACCTGCCAGCGCGCGTTCTGCCAGCGGCCACGCACGCCGTCGAAGGCGAGCCGAATGTTGGGACCGTCGCGTACCGACAGGATGCGCGAGCTGCCATACGGAATTTCCTGTCGCCCGATCTGCAGTCCGAACGCCTCGCCCTGCCAGCGCACATAGCCCTGCTGCAGATCGAGCGCCCCTTGGTCGGTACCGCCCGGCCCGCCGGCACGGCCCTGCTCACCATGCACGCCCAGCTGGGCGTAGCCCTGCCACCGGCCACGACTCAATTGCACCGAGCCCAGCGCGCGCAGCAGCCCGTAGCCGTCTTCAACTCCCCCCTGCACGCCGAAGCGCGTGGGGTCGTAGTACATCCCGCGCAGGCGCAGCGAGGCATCCCACTGCACGCGGGTGCCGTTGGCCAGCATCGTGCATTGGCCGCCCGCCGCACCGGCGCAGTCCTGGGCGAAGGCGGGAGCGGTCACGGCGGCAATCGCCAGGGTCAGAATGCGAAGCACGAACAACCCAGCGCGCCCCAGAATGCGTTTGGCTCAGACGTCGGCACCGCATGCGCGGCGGCATGGCTGTGCGTGTGCGTGCGGCAACCACCGGCACCGTGTGCATGCATGTGCGCGTGCGCGGCGACCAGACCCGTGGCCGCGCCACCCACGTGGTAACCACCGAAGCGGTTGACCGGCGACCAGTCCGGCATCGCTGGCGGCAGCACCGGAGCCAGCGGGCCAAATTCGCTGTCGCCATGCACCACCTGCCCGCCCAGCACGGTCAATACGCTGGTGATATCGGCAATGGCAGCATCGTCCACCGCGAAGTAGTCGGACGACAGCACGCAGAAGTCGGCCAGCTGACCCACGCCCAGCGTGCCCTTGCGGCCTTCGTCACCCGAGAACCAGGCACTGCCCTGGGTCCACAGGCGCAGTGCCTCTTCGCGCTCCAGCAGGTTCTCTTCGCCATACAGCGACAGACCACCCACGGTGCGCCCGGTCACCAGCCAGGACAGCGCCACCCATGGGTTGTAACTGGCCACGCGGGTGGCGTCGGTACCGGCACCGACCGGCACGCCGGCCTGCAGCATGCGCCGCACCGGCGGAGTGTGGCGGGCGGCGTCGGCTCCGTAGCGCTGCACGAAGGCCTCGCCCTGGTAGGCCATGCGGTGCTGGATCGCCAGCCCGCCGCCCAGCGCGCGGATGCGCTCGATGTTGCGCGGGGTGATTGTCTCGGCGTGGTCGATGAACCAATGCAGGCCGTCGAACGGCACCTCGCGGTTCACCTGCTCGTACACATCCAGAATGCGGGTGATGCTTTCGTCGTACGTGGCATGGATGCGGAACGGCCAGCGCTTTTCCACCAGCAGCCGCACCACGTCGTGCAGCTCCGGCTCCAGGCCGGGCGGCAGTTCGGGACGCGGCTCGTTGAACAGCTCGAAGTCCGCCGCCGAGAACACCAGCATCTCGCCCGCGCCGTTATGGCGCAGGAGGTCATCGCCCTGGCGCGGCTGCAGCAGTTCGCTCCAGCGCTGGAAGTCCTGCACCTCGCCGCCCTTGTTCTGGGTGAACAGGTTGTAGGCGATGCGCACGCTGAGCTGGTTGTCGCGGTGCAGCTGCTCGATGACCTGGTAGTCCTCGGGGTAGTTCTGGAAGCCACCGCCGGCGTCGATGACCGAGGTGATCCCGAGGCGGTTCAGCTCGCGCATGAAATGCCGGGTGGAGTTGGCCTGGTACTCGATCGGCAGGCGCGGCCCCTTGGCCAGGGTGGCGTACAGAATCAGCGCATTCGGCTTGGCCAGCAGCAGCCCGGTGGGATTGCCGGCAGTGTCGCGCACGATCTGCCCGCCCGGCGGGTCCGGGGTATTACGGTCATAGCCACAGGCACGCAGCGCCGCGCCATTGAGCAGCGCACGGTCGTACAGATGCAGCAGGAACACCGGCGTGTCCGGGGCCAATGCATTGAGTTCGGCCAGGGTGGGCAGGCGCTTCTCGGTGAACTGCTCGGCGGTGAACCCACCGACCACGCGCACCCATTGTGGTGCTGGCGTCACGTCGACCTGCGCCTTGAGCATGGCCATGGCGTCCGCCAGCGAGCGCAATCCGTCCCAGCGCAGTTCCAGGTTGTAGTTCAGGCCACCGCGGATCAGGTGGGTGTGGCTGTCGTTCAAACCGGGCACCAGGCGGCGTCCACCGGCGTCGATCACCTTGCCAGCTCCAAGGCCGGCGCGGGACAGTGCGCCGCGAACCTGCCCCTCCTCACCGACGGCAAACACACGACCGTCGTGCACGGCCAGTGCATCGCCCTGCGGCGTGGTGGAGTCGAGGGTGGTGATACGGGCATTGCGGATCAGCAGGGTGCTCACGGAATTCTCCGAAGATTGGGCGAACGCACGACCGGTCATGCCCAGGGCCAGTGCGGCACCGGCTCCCAGCAGCAGATCGCGACGGCTCGGCATGACGGGGTCATGGCTCATGTCAGGGCTCCCTCGCCAAACGCGTGAAGCGACCAGGCACCGGGCCCGGCCAGGGCGATCGCCAGCAGCGCCAGCGACCAGAACAGGGGGTATTCCATGCCGCCGTGCATCCAGAACCAGCCCTTGGGCCGGGCCAGCACAGCGGTGGACAACAGGAACAGCGCCGCCACGACGGCGGTGACACGGGTCTGCCAACCCAGCAGCACGGCCACGCCGCAGCTCACCTGCAGCAGCGCCAGCAGCAGCGGCAGGGGCGAAACCGCCGGCAGGCCAAAACCGCGCAGCTCGCCGGCGAACCCGGCCAGGCCGGGTCCACCGAACCAGCCGAACAACTTGCCCAGTGCATGCGGCAGCAGGAAGCCGCCGGCGGCCACACGCAGCAGCAACAGCGCTGCGTCCAACCCGGCGGCCGTGCTCATGCTCAGTGCCCGCCTTCCTGCGCGCCGAACATGGTCTTGGCGTACTGGATGCCGATGCCGTAGCCGCCGGCGTGGTCGCGGGCGATGCCGGTGGTCAGGCCGTAGGTTTCCGCACGGGCCCAGTCGCGCTGCAGTTCCAGCAGGTACTGCACCGAGGTCACCGGCACCGCACCGGCCTGCACCATGCGGGTCACCGCACGCTCGTGCGCTTCGTCGCTGACATCGCCGCAGGCGTCGGTGATCACGTAAACCTCAAAGCCCTGCTCGATCGCCGACAGGGTCGGGCCGACGATGCAGACGCTGGTCCACAGGCCGGCGATCACCAGGCGCTTGCGACCGATGCGGTTGACTTCGTCGATCACCGCCGCGTCTTCCCAGGCATTCATCGAGGTGCGGTCGAAGGCCTTCTGGCCCGGGAAGATCTCGGTCAGCTCCGGGAACAGCGGGCCCGAGAACGAGGCCTCGGCCACCGTGGTCAGCAGCACCGGCACCTGGAAACCAGCCGCGCCCTTGCTTACCAGTGCGACGTTGTTGCGCAGCGTGGCGATGTCGATGGAATGGGTGGCGAAGGCCATCTGCGACTGGTGGTCGATCAGGATCAGCGCGTGGTTGGTCGGCGACAGCAGGGCGCTGCCGGGAACGGCGGTGGCGGTGGTCATGGGAGGTCCTTGAAAGTACGGCGAGGGAATCACGCGGCGGGCGCTACACCCGGTGAACGCACCGCGTGATGCATGGCGGACATCGTCGCCTTGATGGGTGCGGTGCCCTACCCTCGTTCGACGGTGGAGCCGGCTACTCTTTCGGGGGAGTGCATCCGCGCCGACGCGTCGAGCCCCATTGGCGGACGCGTCGTCCAAAGCGGCCGCCATCCACCGAATACGCACCTGGGCCGAGCAGCAGCAACGCCAACGCCACGGCCATCCAGGGCCAGTGCAACGCGGACCCGGCACCCAGCAGCGCGCCGGCCAGCACCGACGCCATCGGCGTCAGCCAGCCCAGCAGAAGCAACCCGATCACTACCGCCAGCGCGGTGCTGCGCATCGTCCAGGGGGCATTCCACTGCAGCAGCAGCGGCACGCACAGGCCCACGCGCAACAGCACCAGGCCCACGCCCGGGGCACGGTCGGGGAACATCACGAAGAGTCGTTGCACCGCCGCGCTCCTTTCGGGTGCGTCATCGATACCGCAGCCCTGCCCGCAGCGCCTGCCCCGAAAGGGTAGTCAGCGCCTGCCCCCTGCCTGACACAATGGCGGCATGTCGCCCCGCGCTCCGTTCCGTCTGCTGATCTGGCTGGCCTGCCTGTGCCTGTTGCCAGCGCTGGCCGGTGCCCAGGGACTGAACGCCTTCCAGCACACCGCGTGGGTTGTGGGCCAAGGCGCACCCGGTGATATCTGGGACATGGCCGAAACGCCGCAGAGCGGCCTGCTGCTGGCCACCGGCTCGGGGCTGTACCGCTTCGATGGCCGTCAGTTCACGCGCCAGGACGCACCGGACGGCGCGCGATTCCCCTCCTCCAACATGACCACACTGCGCCGCGACGACGACGGCACGCTGTGGATCGCCTACTACAACGCCGGCATCAGCCAATGGACGCGCGGCGGAACGCTGCGCCATTACCAGGCGGCCGAGGGCCTGCCGCCGGGTCTGGTGCCGAAGCTGGAACGCGATGCCAGCGGTCGTCTGTGGGCCGCCGCCGATGGCGGGCTTCGCTGGTTCGACGGCACACGTTGGCAGGCACCCACCGCCACCATGGGCATTGGCGATGTGCCCGCGCACTGGGCGCTGCGCGACCGCTTTGGCACACTGTGGTTGCTGGCCGGTGGCCAGTTGTGGCGGTTGCGCGCGCATGCCACCCGCTTCGAACCGCTGCCCCTGCCGGTGTCCCGATTATCCGTGTTGGCCCTGCGTGCCGACGGCCAGCTGTGGCTGGGTGACCGGCAGCACGGGGTGATGCCGGTGGCGGATCGCAATGGCCTGCTGCCGGAAGCGCAGCGTCGCGCCGGCGCGCTGCCGGAACTGCGCGCCGCGCGTTTGCGCTTTGCCAGCGATGGCAGCCTGTGGGGCAGCTTCATCGCCAGCGGCGGCGTGTTCCGGGTCAACTTCGAGCGCGGCCAGGCACCCCGCGTGGAGCGCTTCGACGCCGCACAGGGCCTGACCTCCACCACTGCCTCGCCCTTGCTGGAAGACCGCGAGCACAACCTGTGGGTGGGCACCAACCTCGGCCTGAACCGGTTCCGCGAACACGACGTGCGTGCCCTGCCCCTGCCCGGCCCGGCCGACCCGTTGCGCACGCTGTACCGTGCGCAGGACGGCAGCGTGTTCGGCTACGGTGAGGACCTGCAGCCGCTGGCGCTGCAGCGCGACCTGCTGGCCACCCCGATGAGCGCGTGGCGTCAGGTAGCCACCCGCACCACCCAGCCGCTCTGGCTGCTGGGCGGGGACGTCGTGCGCCTGCGTCGTGCCGATGCGAACACAGACCTGCACCCAGGCACCGCCTCCGCACGCGACCTGCGCGCGATGGTGGCGTTATCCGCCGATGAGGCGTGGTTCTGCTACGGAGCCAACCGCATCGTCCACTACCAGCAGGGTCAATGGCTGACCGATGCACGCTTGCCCGCGCAGGCCTGCTCCAGCCTGTCCAGCGGCCCCCGGAAGCAGCTGCTGATGGGCTTCCCGGATGGCCATCTGCGGGTACTCGAAAACCGAACCTGGCGGCACTACGGTGCGGCGCAGGGTCTGGATGTGGGCCCCATCTCCACCACCGCGATGATCGGCACCCGGCTGTGGGTGGCCGGCGAGAACGGTCTCGCCCTGCTCGGGCCCGACGGTTACTTCCATGCCGCCCGCACCGCCACGCCTGGCCTGTTCGAAGGCATCACCGGCATCGTCCAGGACCGGAACGGGCAGTACTGGCTCAATGGCGCGCGCGGGCTGGTCAGGATCGAGGGTGACAACCTCGCTGCCGCCACGTTGGAAGGCCGCGCGGTCGACCCGCGCCTGTTCGACACGGTGGATGGCATGCCCGGCATTGCCGCGCAGTCCTCGCCGGTGCCCAGTGCGGTGCTGGCCCCGGACGGCCTGCTGTGGCTGTCCACCAACCAGGGCCTGGCCTGGCTGGACACCCTGCACGCCGCGCCGCGCACGCCGGCCCCGCAGCCGCGCATCAGCCAGGTGTCGTGGACCAACCAGCAGCGTCCGCTGCGCGATGGCGACGTACTGCCGGCCGGTACCACCCAGCTGCAGATCGACTACACCGCCGTCTCGCTCACCCGCCCCGAGCGCACCCGCTACCGTTACCGTTTGATTGGCCTGGACGAACAATGGCAGGAAGCCGGCACGCTGACCCGCGCATTGTTCACCAATCTGCCACCAGGGCCGTATCGCTTCGAGGTGATGGCCGCCAACCAGGACAGCGTGTGGAGCGAACATCCAGCGCAGCGCGTCTTCCGCATTGCGCCGATGTGGTACCAGACCGTGTGGTTCAAGGCGCTGTGCGTGCTGCTGGTGCTGGCCGGCATCGTGCTGGCGGTGCGACTGCGCAGCCGCCGCCTGACCCAGCTGGTGCGTGCACGGCTGAAGGAACGCCACGCCGAGCGCGAACGCATCGCCCGTGAACTGCACGACACCCTGCTGCAGGGCACCCAGGGCCTGATTCTGCGCCTGCACGCGGTCAGCCATTCCAGGCACGCACACCCGACCGTGCGCGAGGCACTGGAGGCAGCCATGCAGCAGGCCGAACAGGTGCTCGCCGAGGGCCGCGAGCGGGTCAGCCTGCTGCGCGACGGTTCCACCGGCGACCAGGACCTGGGTGCGGCGCTGGTGCAGGTGTATGGCGAACGCGCTGAAGGCACCGACAGCCCCGCGCTGCGACTGAATGTCGAAGGCACGCCGCGCGCCCTGCGCCCGGAGGCCGCCGAAGAGGTCTACCTGATGGGCCGCGAGGCACTGCTCAATGCCCTGCAGCATGCCAATGCCGGCGCGGTGGAAGTGGAGCTGGCCTACACCCGGCGCGGCCTGCGTCTGCATATCCGCGACGACGGCGACGGTCTGCCTGATACGCTCCCCGAAGGCCGCTGGGGGCTGGTGGGCATGCGCGAGCGGGCCGAGCGCCTGGGCGCGCGCCTGCGCCTGTGGTCACTCGCCGGGGCTGGCACCGAGGTGGAACTGTTCCTGCCCCGCGACCGCATCTATCTGCCGCACCGCCCATGGCGCTGGCGTACCGTTTCTGGAGACACTGCATGACCGGTTCTTCCCCCTACGCCACCGAGTCGATCGGCATCCTGGTGGTCGATGACCACCCGTTGCTGCGCGACGGCCTGGCCGCCCTGCTCGGCCTGCAGCCGGACATGCGCCTGCTGGGCGAGGCAGGCGATGGCGAAGAGGCCGTGGCGCAGTATCTGACGCTGCGCCCCGACGTGGTGCTGATGGACCTGCAGCTGCCGCGCGTGGACGGCGTGGAGGCCATCACCCGCATCCGCCATCATGATCCCCGCGCGCGCATCATCGTGCTCACCACCTATCGCGGCGACGTGCGCGCGGTGAAGGCCCTGCAGGCCGGGGCCAGTGGCTACCTGCTCAAGGACATGCTGCGGCATGAGCTGGTGGACACCATCCGCACCGTGCACAGCGGCCGCCGCGCCGGCGTGCCAGCGGCACTGGCCGCCAGCATTGCCGCACATGTGGTGGAGGACAGCCTGTCACCGCGTGAGACCGAGGTGCTGGGTCATGTGGCGGCCGGTCGCTCGAACAAGGCCATTGGCGAGCAGATGGGCATTTCCGAGCAGACCGTGAAAGCGCACATGAAAAACATCATGGAGAAGCTCGGCGCGCGGGACCGGACCCACGCGGTGACGCTGGCGTTGAAGCGCGGGATCATCAGTCTGGATGATGCTGCGGGTGATGGGGACGCCTGATCGAATCCGAACGATAACGCACCGCCTGGGCCGGCCAACGGCCGGCGCTACCGGACAACATTCCGCGCGCGACCCTCCCGTAGAGCCGGGCTTGCCCGGCTGCTCTTCGCGTCAACCGTCACCGCAACCGCTGCGCCAGACTCGCCCCTGCGGCCACAACCGCCAACCCGGCCACCCCCATCCAACCCCACTGCGCCAACGCCACCGCGCCCAACGCCCCACCACTGGCCATGCCCAGAAACACGCCGGTGAACAACAGCGCGTTCAACCGGCTACGCGCCTCCGGTGCCAACCCATAAACCAATGTCTGGTGTGACACCAAGGCCGACTGGAACCCAAAGTCAAACACCACCGCACTCACCGCCAGCAGCGGCAGAATCGCCACGCGCGGCAGCAGCGGATCCAGCAACAACAACCCAAACCCGCCCAGCGCGATCAGAATCGCGATCCGCGCCACCGCATGGCTGCCCAGCTTGTCCGCCCAGCGCCCCGCCAACGGGGCGGCCAACGCACCGGCCGCACCGGCAATACCAAACGCACCCGCCACCGCACTGCCCAACCCATAACGGGTATGCAGCATCACCGCCAGGGTCGACCAGAACGCACTGAAGCCCACCGCCAGCAGCCCCTGCGCATACACCGAACGGCGAAGCTGCGGCTGGCCCTTCCACAGGCCATACAGCGAGCGCAGCAACGCCGGATAGGCCAGCTTGGTGGTCGGAGCCATATGCGGCAGCTCACGTGCCAGGGCCAGCGTCATCACCACCACCGAAGCCGCCGCCAGCCCAAACATCGCGCGCCAGCCCAGCCACTCGGCGACCAGCCCGCTGGCCACGCGCGACAGCAGAATACCCAGCAGCAGGCCGGTCATCACCTTGCCCACCACCGCGCCGCGATGCGCCTCCGGGGCCAGCACGGCGGCGGCCGGCACCACGTCCTGCGCCACGGTCGCCATCAGCCCGACCAAGAGGCTGGCCAGTAGCAGCGTCGGCAGGTTGCCGGAGACCGCCGCGAAGGTCAGCGCCGCCGCCAGCACCAGCGACTTCACCAGAATCAGCCGCCGCCGATCGAAGCGGTCGCCCAGCGGGGCCAGTAGCAGAATGCCCAGTGCGTAGCCCAGCTGGGTCAGCGTCGGCACCATGCCGGTGGCCTGCTCGCTGCTGCCCAGCCCGCCGCTGATGACGCCCAGCATCGGCTGGCTGTAGTAGATGGACGCGACCGAAAAGCCGGCGCCGGCAGCGAGTGAGACGATCAGGCGGGTCGGCAGACCGTGAGTGTGGCGAACCGCCGCGTTGATATGCGTTGTGGACATGAGCCACTCCTTGGGGGAGGAAGATGGCGGCTAGCATCCGCTTCATTCTCCGGGCCGTGTAGTAGGCTTGGGTACATATCCATCATACGAAGGTTGTATGAGCACCCCTGCCAGCGCCGCCGGCGCGGACCGGATCGACCTGCTGCGGACCTTCGTGCGCATTGTCGACACCGGCAGTCTCTCGGCCGCCGCCGCCCAGCTCGGCACCACCCAGCCCACCATCAGCCGCCGCCTGCAGGCGCTGGAGCGGCTGTTCGGGCTGCATCTGCTGCAGCGTTCCACCCATCAGATGATGCTCACCGAGGACGGCCAGCGCTGCTACGCGCATGCGCGCAGCCTGGTCGAGGAATGGGATGCCATCCAGGCCGACCTGCGTGGCGAGGCCGATGAGCCCCAGGGCAGGCTGCGCGTGGTGGTGCCACATGCATTCGGCCAGGCCCAGCTGCTGGAGCCGATGCTGCAGTTCCTGGCCCGCCACCCCAAGGTATCGGTGGAATGGATGCTGGACGACGAGCCGCCGAACTTCATTGCTGACGCCATCGACTGTGCGATCCGGGTCGGGCCGGTGACCGAGCCGCAACTGGTGGCCGTGCATCTGGCCGACGTGCCGCGCATCGTGATTGCGGCCCCGTCTGTGGTCGGGGATGGCGACCCGGCGGATCCGGACAGGCTGCCTACCCTGCCGTGGATCGCGCTGACCAAGTACTACCGCGAACACCTCACCCTGCTTCCGGCCGACCAAGGCCCTGCGCTGCGGGTGGACATCCAGCCGCGCCTGCTCACCGGCAATCTGTTCGTGGCCCGGCAGGCCGCGGTGGCCGGGCTGGGCGCGGCGGTGGTGTCGTCGTGGCTGGTAGAGGCAGACCTGCGCGAAGGAAGGCTGGTGCAGCTGGTGCCTGGCTGGGAAGCGCCTGCGCTGCCGGTGTACCTGGTGTTCCCATCCAGCCGGCAGATGCCCAGCCGGCTGCGGGCGTTTGTGGATGCGATGAAGCAGCAGCTGCCGACCACCCACGGCATGCGCCGCGTACATCGGTAACGATCAACCCACCAACCCGTGCCGCGTACATCGGTGACGATCAACCCACCAACCCGTAGAGCCACGCCCTGCGTGGCTGCGCTCTTCGCGACACAATTTGCACAACCTTCATAACATAGCCCCTGCTATATTCGGGCCATGACCCCGCCCCCACCGCCCTCCGCCACCTCCCCCAGCCTCGGCGAAATGAATTCCAGCGTCGCTGTCCCCCAGGGCGGCCACTGGTGGTTCCGCCTGCTCGCCTTCCTCGGCCCGGGCTACATGGTGTCGGTCGGCTACATGGACCCGGGCAACTGGGCCACCGACATCGCCGGCGGCGCGCAGTTCGGCTATCTGCTGTTGTCGGTCATTCTGGTCTCCAACCTGATGGCCATCGTGCTGCAGGGGCTGTCCGCCCGCCTCGGCATCGCCACCGGGCGCGACCTCGCCCAGGCCTGCCGCGACCACTTCAGCAAACCGGTCAACCTGTGCCTGTGGCTGCTGTGCGAAGTAGCGATCATCGCCTGCGATCTGGCCGAGGTGATCGGCACCGCCATCGCGCTGAAGCTGCTGTTCGGGCTGCCGCTGGTGGTCGGCGCGATCATTACCGCCATCGACGTCGTCCTGGTGCTGTGGCTGATGCATCGCGGCTTCCGTGCGCTGGAAGCCTTCGTCATCGCGCTGCTGCTGGTGATCTTCGGCTGCTTCGCCGTGCAGATCCTGCTCGCCGCCCCGCCCGTGCATGACGTACTAGCCGGCTTCATTCCGCGTGCCGAAGTGGTGACCAACCCACACGCGCTGTACCTGGCCATCGGCATCATCGGGGCCACGGTGATGCCGCATAACCTCTACCTGCATTCCTCCATCGTGCAGACCCGCGCCTACCCGCGCACCGACAGCGGGCGCCGTGGCGCATTGCGCTGGGCGGTGACCGACAGCACGCTGGCGCTGATGCTGGCGTTGTTCATCAACGCGTCCATCCTGATCCTGGCCGCCGCCGTGTTCCATGCCAACGGGCGGACCGATGTGCAGGAGATCGAGCAGGCCTACGAGCTGCTGGCCCCGATGCTGGGTGTGGGGCTGGCGTCGACACTGTTCGCGGTGGCACTGCTGGCCTCGGGCATCAACTCCACGGTCACCGCCACCCTGGCCGGGCAGATCGTGATGGAAGGCTTCCTGCGTTTACGCATGGCTCCGTGGATGCGGCGGTTGGTAACACGCGGCATCGCCATCGTGCCCGTGGTGGCGGTGACCGCGTTGTATGGCGAACAAGGCACGGCCAAGCTGCTGGTGCTGAGCCAGGTGGTGCTGTCGATGCAGCTGCCGTTCGCGGTGATACCGCTGGTGATGTTCGTCGGTAACAAGGCGAAGATGGGCGCGCTGGTGGCCCCGCGCTGGTTGTTGACGCTGGCGTGGGGGATTGCCGGGGTGATTGTGGTGTTGAACGTGAAGCTGCTGGTGGAATGGATGGGCGCTTGACCTCAACCATGGTTGAGGCCGTAACGTTGCGGCCATTCCCCAACCGGATCACCCGCATGGCCAACACCCCCACCCAGGCAGAGCTCTGGAACGGCCCCGCCGGCCACGCCTGGATCACCGCACAAAGCATCCTCGATGAGATGTTCATCGGCTTCGCCACCCACCTTGCGCAAACGATTCCGGTGGATGCCAACTGGCGGGTACTGGATGTCGGCTGCGGCACCGGCGACACCACGCTCACCCTCGCCCGCCGTCTCGGCCGCGGCGGTCATGCCACCGGCATCGACCTCTCCGCGCCGATGATCGACGTGGCACGCCAGCGCGCCGCCGACGCCGGGCTGCCGGTGGATTTCATCGCCAGCGATGCCGCCCAACCGCCGTTGCCCGGCGGTTCCATCGACCACATCGTGTCGCGCTTCGGGGCGATGTTCTTCGACAACCCCATGCAGGCCTTCACCCGCCTGCGCGATACCACCCGGCAGGGCGGCACGCTGCACGCCGTGGCCTGGCGCAGCGCCGCCGAGAACGCGTTCATGACCACTGCCGAGCGTGCCGCCGCCTCGCTACTGCCGCTCCCGCCGCGCGTGCCGGACGGCCCGGGGCAGTTTGCGTTCGCGGACCGGGACAAGGTGCGCGGCATTCTGGACGCTGCGGGCTGGAGCGAGGTGGCGATCACACCGTTGGACGTGCCGTGCGAGATCGCACGCGGCGACCTGCGCACCTACATTTCGCTGCTGGGGCCCGTCGGAACCGCGCTGCGCAGCGAAACGCTGGACGCGGCAGAACGCGAGCGCATTCTGGACATCCTCGAAGCCGCCTTCGCGCCCTTCGTCGTCGGCGACCGCGTGCAGTTCACCGCCGCATGCTGGGTAATCGAAGCCGCGAACCCGTAGAGCCGGGCTTGCCCGGCTGCTCTCCTTTCTGGCGTCATGACCACCAAACCACCGGCTTCCCCAACACCGCGATGACACGCATGGCGTGTCACTACGCCACCCGCAGCACCACCGCTCCCGCCACAATCAACCCGGCCGCCAACCACCGCCGCCGGGTCACCCGCTCGCGCAGCACCCACGCCGAAATCAACACCCCAAACAGAATCGAGGTCTCGCGCAGCGCGGACACCATCGCCACCGGGGCCAGCGTCATCGCCCACAACGCCAGCCCGTACGACGCCAGCGTCCCAACACCCCCGACCACCCCATAGCCCCAGTTGTCGCGCGCATACAGACCCAGCTGCCTGGCCCGCGTACACAACGCCCACACCGGCAACGGCAAGCCCGACAACAGGAACAACCACAGCGTATACGCCGGCGCAGACCCGGACAGCCGGGCTCCGGTGGCATCCACCAGCGTGTAGGTGGCAATCACCATCGCGTTGATCAAAGGCAGTGCCAGATGCCGACGCTGCACCCCATGGGTCATGCTCAGAATCCCCAGGCACACCAGCGCGATGCCGCCCCAGGCCAGCGCAGGCAAGCGTTCACCCAACCACTGCGCGCCCACCACTGCCACCAGCAACGGAGCCAAGCCGCGCATCACCGGGTAGGACGCGCTCATGTCGGTGACCCGATAAGTGCGCGCCACCAGCACGTAGTAGCCCGCCTGCAGCAACGTGGACGCCGCCAGCCAGGGCCAGCTGCGCGGATCTATCGCCGGAACGAACGGCAGCAAAGCGGCCGAGATGACCGCCGCCGAGCCAGTCACCAGCAGGGTCGTCAGCAGCGTATCGCTGCCGCGCTTGACGATGGCGTTCCAGCTGGCATGCAGCAGGCCGGCGAACACCACGATACAGAACAGGAAGGGGGTCACCCCATTCGCATCCCGTGGCGCTGCTCTTCCTGCGCCAGCCCCAGGCTTTGCTCGCGCGCTGCCACCTGATCCCGCTCCTGGTTCACTGCGTGCAATCGCTGCAACGAATCTTCAACGGGGGTTTGCACCGCAATACCGGTCTCCATGCACGCGCGCCGCTGGGAAGGATCGTTGAGGTCTCCCTGTACGACAAACACGTGGTAACCCGCCCCACGCTCGGCCGTGGCTGCAGAAAGCACGACGTGGTCGGCACGCTCCAGATCGTTCTGGCGCGCCAACACCATGCTGCTTGCAATCAACCGTTCACTGAACACGTCCGGCTCCCGCCCTGCACGTGCATCAAGCGCGTACACCGCTTCGCGTGCCTGCCCGAGCAAGGCGTAGTCTCGATCGCCGGGACCGATGTCTTCCAGTCGCAGCGCGGGACCTTGGATCTCCGCTGGTGGGTCGACGGAAACCGTGAACGGACTGGGCGTAATCCGGCGATAGGGGTCCTCAGCATGGAAATCACGGGACATGTCCTGCCGCTCCAGCCGCAGTGCGCGTGTGTCGTTCAATGTCTCGATGACGGATGGATCACGCTCAACCTTCAAGGTGTACCGCCATGACAGCTCGTTCTTGTACCAACGCCCGTCGTTTTCGCTGTATACATGAAACGACTGCTTGGACCCGATCACGTTCGGCCGGTCACCATCGAGCCCCATGAGGCCGGCACTGATCTCCAGGTCTTTCAGCTTGTCGAGATAGCGCGAGCCGTTGTCTGGCCCCATCTCGGAAAGCGCATCGAGACTGGTCTTTCCTGCACGCATCACGCCGACTACTTCATTGTCCAGCATGTTGCGCCAGACCTCTTCCGCCCGGGCGGGCCCGCTCTTGTCCAGCGTTGCTTGCAGCAGGACGCGTGGGGTCCAGCAGTTTGGGTCAAGCGAATTGCGTTCAAATGCTCGATCGTGCGCAAGCATGACATCAGCGCCCGGCAGATTGAGCGCAAGGTCTGGCCTACCCTTCTCGAAATTCAGCATCCTCAGCCTGAGATCTTCGGCCAGCAGCGTTCGTCCGAATTGATCCCATTCTCGCTCCGAGAGCTCTCGATTGGGATACCTGGAACCATTCTCGTGTTGCGTGCGTGCATAGTCCTGCGCATAACCGTTCGCCACTCTTCCCGGAAAGCTATCATTGCGCACGACACCTAGCGCCAACGTCCCGTATCCGTCTGCCCCGGGTAGCTGGGATAGATAGTTCCAGTATAGCTCTCGGTTTCCCTCCAGCGCGTACTTCGACAAGATATCGAGATCCTTTCTTGACAGGCCACTCATAGCTCACTCCTTGAACAGACGACTAATTGACTCTCGACGACGAGAGTACTTCTCGCACTGCGCGCTCCATCTGACTCCACTTGCCGAGGAACGCGCGCTTGTAATTCAGACTTGCCACCCAGCTGTCGTTCACATCTGTAATGTAGTGAACGCAGCCTGCTGCGGCCTCACCGGGCACACTGATGACCTCCTCGCCATCAATTGCAACACCGTCGCCAAGAAATTCAGGACTGTCACACTTGATGACAGTTCTGAGCTTGCCGTCTGGGGAACGGGCGACATACCAGTCGTTCTCAAAGATCACACTTCGCTTGAAGGGTCTTCCCGATTGCTTCTCGTACTTTTCTGCAAAAATCTTCAGTTTGGCTTCGTCGATGGCATAGGGGGTCAGACCATTCACTTCGGGCTGACGCAGGCGAAGATCGAGTCGATTGGACGGATTCTCGCGACTTAGCGATCCCGGCTCTGTAGTTGATTCGTTGGAAGCAATTCGATCAAGCAGCGACGCAATCGGCACCCGATCAACGTGACTAACAAGCACCTGTATCTCCTTGCGGAAATCGTTCGTCCGTGGATGAACCCTTGCCCCGGGATACGTGGGCTTCATGTCCGGCCACTCGATCACCAGCGTGACGCCTTCGCCCGGCCAAGGCGCGATCTGGCTGTCGAGGTAGTTCGCCGGAATCCGGAAAGTGTTCGGCCCAAGCTTCACATCGACGGGCGCGTTCGTGTACGTGCGGCCGTTGACGGTGCGTCCCTGCTCGATGCCTGCCGGAAGAGATTCAGCAGCCTTGCGCTTCGGCTGTTGCGGTGCCTGGCCGCATGCGTTGGTGCTGAGTGCAATCGCCAAGGCGGCGAGGACCCATCTTCCGGATTGCAGGGCACGCATCGAGTCAGTCCGTTGTCGAGAGGCTGACAATATAGTCGGAATTGCCCAAACGGGAGCGCAATGCGATGCTGCATCCCTCTCAGCCGGAGCAGCGTCATGGATCGTCGCGATTGTCTGAAAGCAGGCCTGGGCCTGTCCCTGCTGCCCCTCTCCAACGCGATGGCGTCCAACGCCCTGCCTGCCCGCACTACCGTGCGCCCGGACGATGCAGGCTGGCCCAGCCAAGCACAATGGGACGCCCTCTCCGGACAAGTCGGCGGCCAGCTCTCCACCCCCGTCTCCCCCTTCCTCGCCGACGAAGCCACCCGCGCTGAAGCGCTGGCGCAGATCAATAACCCCTTCTACATCGGCGACCAGCCAGCACTCACCCAGACCAGCGGTTACCACGGTGCGTGGCTGTCCCAACCCAGCGCCCGCGTAGTTGCGGCGCGCAACAGTACCGACGTCGTCGCTGCGGTGAAGTTCGCCCGCGAACACCGTTTACGTCTGGTGGTGAAAGGCGGCGGCCATAGCTACCACGGCACGTCCTGTGCACCCGATTCGCTGCTGATCTGGACTCGGGCGATGAAGCAGGTGGAGCTGCACGATGCCTTCGTGCCGGCGGGTGCACCGAGCGGGACCGCCGCACTACCGGCCGTCAGCCTCGGCGCAGGCGCGATGTGGATCCACGCCTACGACGCGGTCACCACCCGCGCCGGGCGCTACGTGCAAGGCGGCGGCTGCACCACCGTCGGGGTAACGGGGCTGGTCACCGGCGGCGGCTTCGGCAGTTTCTCCAAGGCGCATGGCACTGCAGCGGCCAGCCTGCTTGAGGCCGAGGTGGTCACCGCAGATGGCCAGCTTCGCGTGGTCAACGCCCATCAGGATCCAGACCTGTTCTGGGCCTTGAAGGGCGGCTGCGGTGGCAGCTTCGGTGTGGTCACCCGCATCACCCTGCGCACCCATGCCTTGCCCGACTATTTCGGCGGCGTGTCGCTAAAGGTGCAGGCGGCCGACGAGGCCAGCTGGCAGGCACTGGTCGCGCACAGCCTGCGCTTCTACCGCGACGCCCTGTGCAACCCCCACTGGGGCGAGCAGCTGCGGTTCGATGACGAGCGCTGCCTGCAGGTGTCGATGGTGTTCCAGGGCATTAACGAGCGCGAGGCCAAGGAGGCTTGGGCTCCATTCATGGCGTGGCTGGGGAAGAACGCCGCATATTCCATCGTTGAGCCGCTGCAGGTGTCTGCCCTGCCCGCCGAGCACATGTGGGACGCGGCGTTCTTCCGGAGATACGCGCCGCAGTTCATCGCCCGCGATACCCGTGCTGGGTCGCCGCCGATCCATATGCTGTGGAAAGGCGATCAGGGCCAGGTGGGCTGGTACCTGCATGGCTACGCCTCGGTGTGGATGCCGTCGAAGCTGCTGGACGATGCGCAGCGCGATGCGGCGGCCAAGGCGATCTGTACGGCGGCGGCGCACATGCCGGTGGAACTGCATTGCAACAAGGGGCTGTTCGGGGCACCGAAGGAGGCGTTGGATGCAACGCGAAACACGGCCATGCATCCGGCGGTGCTGGATGCGTTCGCGCTGGCGTTGATCGGCAACGCCGGTGATCCGGCCTATGCCGGTAGTGGTGGCGTGGTGAATGAGAAGAAGGCCGAACGCGGGGCCACGCGGGTGCAGGCGTCGTATGACGCGCTGCGCGCGGTGCTGCCCACCGCGCCGACCTACGTGTCGGAATGCGATTTCTTCCAGCGCGACTGGCAGCAGGCGTTCTGGGGGCCGAATTATCCGAGGCTGTTGAAGGCGAAGCGGCGCTATGACCCGGATGGGATGTTCGTGATTCATCATGGAGTGGGGACGTAGAGCCACGCCTTGCGTGGCTGCGCTTCGTTCTTTGGTCATGCGTTACCGGGCGCGGCACGTTTCACGGCGGTCGTCTATCGACCGACCCTACCAGGCAACGCACATCCTGCGTTCGGATGTCTATGGATCAATCGTGTCGCTTCAATTGATTTCTTCAATTGTGGAACAGGCTTCGCGGTTCTGGTGAGCCAGACGCGACACCGTCCTTGTCGCACATAGGCTTCCCTCAAACACGTCGTTTTTGCCTGTTTCAATGCGATTGCAGAAGGCGCACTGTCTGCGTCGGGTTTAGTAGCCCTTCCACTAGCCATAATGTTCGCGCATCCCGAGTCGGGAGGGTGGTTAATACAACACCCTTTCTGGGGAATACGCCACACCGTGCGCTAGTGGACGGCTACTTACCTCCCGACCCCTCTCGTCGCAATGGCGAGAGGTCTTCCAGAACAATGGAGACTGTGTATGCGCAATACCGATGTTGATAACGACGACACCACACCCAAGGCCGAACGCTGCAAGTGCTGCAACAGCGTGCTGCGCCCGCCGCAACTTCCGCACAAGCCCGCGCCGTTCCTGCTGCTGCATGGGGCGTGGATGACCCATGTGGGCATCGCGGTGGGCTCGCGGGTCCGCGTTGAAGGCGGACCGGGCCAGATCAAGGTCACGCTGGTGGGGCCGCCGCGACGGGTGCGTTCGGTGATTCCGGAGGGGCCGACCGGTGAGGTGCGCCACGTGCATTACGTGGACGTGCACGCGGATCCCATTCCGCCCATGCCGTCTGCGGCGTAACGCAGGATAGAACGGAGGTGTCCGACCGGCCGGCGGACACACCCGTGCCACCATGCGGTACGCTGCAAATCACCTGCCCGCCCGGAACGCCGCCCATGAAGCCACGTCCGTCCGCCCTCGCCTTATGCCTTGCTCTGTGCACCGCCCTGCCGCCCGCCATCGCCCTGGCCCAGGACGAACCCGCGGCCGCCACCGCTGCCGAAGAGGCCAGCGCCTACAACACCCTGCTGGACGCGCAAACCATGGCGGCGATCAACGCCGACCCGGAGCTGCGCACCCTGCTCGGCCTCAACGGAGGCCCGGCCGGCGATACCTCCGACCAGCTCACCGACGTTTCTCTGGAACGGCGTGCGATCAATCGGCAGATGCTGGCCGACAATCTTGCCGCGCTGAAGGCCTGGAAAGGCCCGCCGCTGGATGCGCAGCAGCAGCTCAGCGACGGTCTGGCGCGCTGGTTCTATCAGTCACAGATCGACCTGATGGCGGTGCCGTGGAGCGCAGCGTGGCTGCCGGTGGGCGGCAGCACCTATGCCATCGACCAGTTGTTCAGCCTGCCGGTGAACCTGCCGCAGTTCTTCGACAACCAGCACGCGGTCACCGACCTGACCAGCGCCGAGCACTACATCGCCCGCTTGAACGCACTGGGCCCGAAGCTGGACCAGGTGCTGGCCAACGCCGACCTGCAGGCCGAACACGGCGTGGTGCCACCGGAAGTCGCACTGGAAGGCGCGGCGAGCCAGTTCCGCACGCTGCTGGAACCGGCCCCGAAAGACAGCCTGTGGGTGACCTCATTCCGGCGCAAGCTGGAAAAGGTGCCCTCGATCAAGCCGGCCGAACGCGCCGCGCTGGTCGCGCAGGCCATCGCCGCGGTCAGTACCTCGGTCAACACGGGCTACCAGCGCCTGCTCGAGCGCAGCGAAGCGCTGCTGGCCACGCGTCCGGGCAACACCGGCATGTGGTCGCGCCCGCAGGGCGATGCCTACTACGATGCCGCGCTGCGCTGGTACACCAGCACCAACCTGGGGGCCGACGCCATCCACCAGATCGGCCTGAATGAAGTGGCCCGGCTGGAAACGGCGATGGACGAGCGGCTGCGCCAGCTGGGCCTTGAAGACGGCAGCGTGGCCGAACGTGTGCAGGCGCTGGCGGCCGATCCGCGCTACACCTATGCCGACAGCGACGCCGGCCGCGCCGAGGTGCTGGCCGACATCGAAAAGCGCCTGAGTGCGCTGGACCCGATCCTGCCCGACTATTTCGGCCTGCTGCCGTCACAGAAGCTGCGGGTGCAGCCGGTGCCGGCACACATGCAGGCCACCTCGCCCGGCGGTTACTACTACCCGCCGGCGATGGACGGCTCGCGTCCGGGCACGTTCTTCATCAACCTGGGGGACATGAAGGCCAACACGCGCTGGAGCGTACCCACCCTCACCTATCACGAAGGGGCACCGGGGCATCACTTCCAGATTGCGATTGGCCAGACCTTGGAGCATCTGCCGATGCTGCGCCGCAGCCTCAATCCGAGTGCCTTCAGCGAAGGCTGGGCGCTGTATGCGGAACAGTTGATGGCCGAGGCTGGGGTCTACAAGGACGACCCGGCGGGCGACCTGGGTAGGCTGCAGGCCGAGATGTTCCGCTCGGTGCGGCTGGTGCTGGACACCGGCCTGCATCGCAAGCGCTGGACGCTGGATCAGGCGATGGCCTACATGCAGGAAAAGACCGGCATGACCGAAGCCGAGGTGCGGGTGGAAGTGAACCGGTACCTGGTGCAGCCTGGGCAGGCGTCTTCCTACAAGATGGGGCACCTGCGCCTGCTGGAGCTGCGCGAGCAGGCGAAGCAGCAGCTGGGCGAGCGCTTTGACATCCGCCGGTTCCACGACCTGATTCTGGGTAATGGGGCGATGCCGATGACGGTGGTGACCCAGGCGGTGGACACCTGGATCGCCGAGCAGCAACCGTAGAGCCACGCCCTGCGTGGCTGCTCTCCGTTCCGGGGTCATGAACTCCTGACGCGCGGCTCCGTTCGTGTTTCAACGTTGGATGCGTGCAGGCGTGGGTATGGGGAGGCCTTCGGACGTTTGTGCCGCGCTGCGCGCGGGTACCACGCAGGGCGTGGTAGCTACGGGACATGTTACGTGCCCAGGACGATGGCGTTGTTCGCATCCGATCTCGGTAGTTTTACTGGCCGCTGCTCGGTGTAACTCCGCTTGTCCACATCCCGGAAGCTCCGCACTGTGACGCTTTGGAACGGTCACGGAGCGTGCCATGCACTCATTGCGTCGCTGCCTGCTGGGCACGCTGATCCTGGCTGCCGGCTTCCTGGCCGCCCCGGCTGCCTCGGCAGCCGCAGATCCCGCCATCGACCCCGCCGCGATCACCGCAGTGGAACAGATGGGCAAGGCGCTGCGGGCGCTGCCGAAGTTCGCGCTGACCGCCAGCACGCGTACGGAGTACGTGCTGGACGATGGCCAGAAACTTTCACTGGCCGGCACCGTGAACTACAAGGTGCTGGGCGCGGACCACTTCTTCGTGGAGATCCTCAGCGACCAGCAGCACCGCCAGCTGTTCTATGACGGTCACACTCTCACCCTGTATGCGCCGCGCCTGAAGTACTACACCACCGTGGACAACCTGGACCGCAGCAGCCAGGCGCTGGTGCGTGATGCCGCCACGGAACTGGGCGTGGAGTTTCCGCTGGCCGACCTGTTCCTGTGGGGTACGCCGGCCTTCCCGACCACTTCGTTTCAGTCGGCTTTGAAAGTCGGCAGCGAAACGATTGATGGCGACGCCACCGATCATTTCGCGTTCCGCCAGCCGGGCGTGGACTGGCAGGTGTGGATCTCGCGGCGTACGAATCTGCCACGCCAGGTGCAGATCACCAGTCACAGCGACCCTGCCCTGCCCACCTACCAGGCCACGCTGGACTGGGACACGCGGCGGGCGATCAGCACGGCGGATGTGACTTTCAAGCCCGGCGATGCCACGCGGATTGCCTTCGTACCGGCGGTGGCGGTGGTTGATGACACTGCAGGAGATCGCTGAGATGGCCATCCTCTCGTTGCGACATACGCTGTTGAGCGCACTGCTGGTATCCCTCGGTGCGGCCACGCTGGCACCGGACGCACACGCGCGACCGGGCTTGCGTGGCTTCGCGCACCCATCCATCTCGCACGCCGGTGGCTTTGGCGGTGGTGGCTTCAGCGGCGGCGGGCGCGGCGGCTT
>NZ_RHPP01000053.1:0-10757 GCF_003935715.1 Stenotrophomonas sp. 278
GGTCAACGAACTGGCCGCCTGTCTGGACCGCTGGAGCAGCCACGAACCGCTGCCCGAGGCCCTGCGCGAGCGCGGCTTCGACCCGGATACGCCGCTGATGCAGCGCGTGGTGGCACTGACCGCCGAGCTGGTGGATTTCCCCCGCCACCTGTCCCAGCATCCGGGCGGTTTCGTGATTTCCGAACACCCGCTGTCGACCCTGGTGCCGGTGGAAAACGCGGCCATGGACAACCGCACGGTGATCCAGTGGGACAAGGATGACCTCGATGCCACCGGCCTGATGAAGGTCGACTGCCTGGCACTGGGCATGCTGACCGCCGTGCGCAAGTGCCTGACGGTGTTGCAGGGACGCGGCGTACGCACCGACCAGGGCGAGGTGCTGACCATGGCGCGTCTCCCCGCCGATGACGCCCCTACCTACGACATGATCTGCCGCGCCGACACCCTGGGCGTGTTCCAGATTGAATCGCGCGCACAGATGGCAATGCTGCCACGCATGCAGCCCCGGTGCTTCTACGACCTGGTGATTGAAGTGGCGATCGTGCGCCCCGGGCCGATCCAGGGCGACATGGTGCATCCCTACCTCAACCGGCGGAAGCAGCTGAAGGAGAAAGGGACCGAAGAGATCGACTACCCGCCGGAACTGGAGAAGGTATTCAAGCGCACCCTGGGCGTGCCGCTGTTCCAGGAACAGGTGATGCAGCTGGCGGTGGCCGCCGCCGGCTTCACGCCTGGCGAGGCCGACGCCCTGCGCCGCTCGATGGCCGCGTGGAAGCGCCATGGCGGGCTGGAGCCGCACCGCGAAAAACTGCTGGCCGGCATGGCCGAACGCGGCTACAGCCGCGAATACGGCGAACGCCTGTTCGAGCAGATCAAGGGCTTCGGCAGCTATGGTTTTCCGGAAAGCCATGCGGCCAGCTTCGCGCTGATCACCTATGTGAGCTGCTGGCTGAAGTGCCACCATCCGGCCGCGTTTGCTGCCAGCCTGATCAACAGCCAGCCGCTGGGTTTCTACACGCCCGACCAGATCCTGCAGGATGCACGCCGGCATGGTGTGGCGGTGCTGCCGGTGGATGTGCGCCACAGCGACTGGGACTGCACGCTGACGCCAGACCCGGATGCCCCCGGCATCCGCCTGGGTCTGCGCATGATCGACGGTTTCAGCGGGACGATGGCGCTGGCGTTGATGCAGGCGCGCGCGCGTGGGCCGTTCGAAAGCGTGGCCGACCTCAGCCAGCGCGCGCAGTTGGACCGCCGCCATCAAGGGCTGCTGGCCGACGCCGGCGCGCTGAAGGGCCTGAGCGGACATCGGCATCGCGCCCGCTGGGACGTGTCCGGGGTGGAAAAACCGTTGCCGCTGTTCGACAGCGTGCGCGCCACCGACGAGGCCGAGGTGGCGCTGCCCGCCCCGAGTGCGTTCGAGGACATGCAGGCCGACTACAACAGCACCGGCACCACCCTGGGCCGGCACATGGTGTCGTTCATCCGCCCGCAGCTGGAGCAGCGCCGCTGCATGCGTTCGGACCAGCTGGCGCAGCTGCCGCATGGTCGCAGCGTGCGCTTCGCCGGGCTGGTACGCATGCGCCAGCGCCCGCAGACCGCCAGCGGCGTGACGTTTCTGACGCTGGAAGATGAGAGCGGCATGGTCAATGCGGTGGTCTGGCGGCGCACCGCCGACCGCCAGCACCGGGTGCTGGTGGAAGCCCGCCTGATGCAGATCGATGGCCGGCTGGAGCGGGTGGACGGTGTGCAGCACCTGATCGTGCAGCGCATGCACAACATCGACGAACTGATCGCCGGCGTGCGCACGTCCAGCCGTGATTTCCACTGACGGCCTGTGATCCACTTCACGCAAACGAACAGATTCGGACTTTTCTGACTGGTGTCACAAACCCGCAATCGGGTATTGTCGCTGCCATTCCAAGGATCCGGAGCCGCCTGTGTCGCGCGCACTCACTCTCACCACGCTGGTGGTATCCAGTCTTGCCCTTGTCGTGTCGGGGTGGACCGCCATCCGCCTGCACCAGAGCCAGTCCGACCAGCGCGTCATCACCGCCCGCGGGCTGGTCATCCAGGACGCCAACGGCCAGGCCCGGGTCATCCTGGGCGCACCGGTGCCCGACCCGGTCAGCCAGGGCGTCACCCAGGGCCCACGCGCCTCGCCGCTGTCCGGCTTGATCCTGCTCGGGGCTGACGGCTCCGAACGTGGCGGCTATGGCACCGCCGATGTCGGCGATGAAGCCGTGCTGACCCTCGACGACGCCAGCGGCAACACCGAGGTGTTCAAGGTCACCGCCAACCCGGACCGCGGGGCCACCCTCGTGGTCAAGCACCAGAACAACACCGGGGCCATGCTCACCTCCTGGCAGGGCAAACCCGAACTGATCTTCCTGAGCGACAACGGCCAGTCGCATTACGTACGCCCGGGATCTCAAGCCGCGCCCTGACCGCGCGCGTGCACGTCCCAGGACACGCATGGCGTGTCCCTACGGGGTTCCCGCCATCTGGGTTCCCGTTGGATGTCGCGGATGGGGCTTTGGTAGCGTCGGTCGACAGACGACGGCCGTGAACGCCTCCACGTCCGGTAACGCATGGAAAAAATCGAACCGGGCCCCTACCCGCGTGCGAAAATACAGACCTGCCCGCACCTGGTCCCGCCCGTGCCCATCGCCCCACCCGTCTGGCCGCAGGCCAGCACCGTAGAAGATTTCCGCCACAACCTGGACGCCGTGCACGCACGCATTGCCGCCGCCTGCACCCGAGCCGGTCGCGATCCGCGCAGCGTACGCCTGCTGCCGGTCAGCAAAACCGTCGATGAAGCCCGCCTGCGGCTGGCCTTTCAGGCCGGCTGCACCGAACTGGGCGAAAACAAGGTGCAGGAAGCCAAGGCTAAATCCGAGGCCATGGCCGACCTCGGCATCCGCTGGTCGGTGATCGGCCACCTGCAGACCAACAAGGCCCGCGACGTGGCCCGCTTCGCCAGCGAATTCCAGGCCCTGGACAGCCTGCGCGTGGCCCAGGCCCTGGACCAGCGCCTGGAACAGGAACAACGCCAGCTGGATGTGTTCGTGCAGGTCAACACTTCCGGCGAGGCCAGCAAGTACGGTCTGGATCCGATCGAGGTCGCCGACTTCGTGCAGCAACTGCCTGCGTTCTCAAACCTGCGCGTGCGCGGGCTGATGACCCTGGCGCTGTTCTCACCCGATCCCGAACAGGTACGCCCCTGCTTCGTGCGCCTGCGCGAACTGCGCGAGCGCCTGCAGCCCACTTTGCCGGCCGGCGTCAGTCTGGATGAACTCTCGATGGGCATGTCCGGCGACTTCGAGATCGCCATCGAGGAAGGCGCGACCGTGGTGCGCGTGGGCCAGGCGATCTTTGGGGCGCGCGCCACGCCGGACAGTCATTATTGGCCGGGGTCTGCGGGATGAACCGGTGAGGGATGGCGTTGACACGCATGGCGTGTCACTACGCGGGTGAGATTCAATCGTGGGTGGGGACCGCCGCCAGCATGCTGGCGGCGTGGGCTTCGGCCTGTGCCATGACCCATTCGCGGAATGCGAGAAATCCCTGATGCGTGGCCGAACGCGTGGGATACACCAACCAATGCGACCAGCGCGTTTTCAACCGATGCGGTGACAACGCGATCAACTGCCCTGACTGCAGCAGCAACTGTGCCCGGGTCACCCGCCCCAGCGCCACACCGATCCCGTCCAACGCAGCACGATGGTGCGACTCGGAATCGTTGAGCATCGCCACATAGCGACGCGGCGCGGTCTCACCGGTCAGGGCAAACCAACGCTGCCATTCGCCGTCCGGATCACCCAGCAACGGCCATTGCGACAAGGCAGTTGCGTCCACTCCGCCCATCCGCGCCACCAGCGCCGGGCTCGCCATCGGCACCAGCCAGTCGTCGAACAGGGGCTCCGCCGTCACCCCCGGCCACTGCCCTGCTCCCACCCGTAACGCGGCATCCACCTGCAGCTGCCGCTCGAAATCGGTCAGCCGCTCGGTCGATTCCAGATTGATCTCGATCTGCGGATACGCCGCCACGAACTGGCCCAGGCGCGGCACCAGCCAGTTCGACGCCATCGATGGCACCGCACTGACCGTCAACACCCGATCATGCCGCGCGGCGAATGGCTGGAACGCCTCGCCGATCGCATCCAGATGCGGCCCCACCTGCTCCAGCAGGCGCTGTCCCTCCGGTGTCAGCTGCACCCCGCGTGCCTGACGCAGCAGCAGCGGGTAGCCCAGGCGCTGCTCCAGCTGGCGCATCTGGTGGCTGAGCGCGCTGACCGTCAGGTTCATCGATTCGGCTGCACGGGTCAGGTTGCCCAGGCGGGCCGCGACCACGAAATTGTGCAGCGCCTGCAGGGGCATCCGGGACATTGAGGCTTGAATCCTGCTCAAGACAAGGTTGCGGAAATGTCGCTTTTCCGGTGTCGATGGTGCGCCCAAGATGACGGCCATTCAAGCCTTGAGGTGACGCCATGAACATCTACGAAGGGTTGTTGTTCCTGCACGGGCACGTGGCCAGCGCGGAACTGGCGCGGCAGTTGGTTGAAGTCGAAGTCGAATCTCCGGAACGGACGTTCATGCATGAGATCGATGAGAAGATCTGCTGTTCTGCGTCCGCATCACGCGCACCCTCGAGGGAGGCCGTCGGGTAGCCCCCGGAGGGACACTCCACGGCATGGATGCCGTGGAGTAGCCCCCATGGATGGGTTCACGGCGTGTCCCGGAGCGGGGCTGCCCGACGGCCTCCCTGCACGGATCAATTGAAGCGCTGCTGTAGGCGGTATCGCGAACAGCAGCCGGGCAAGCCCGGCTCTACGGGATCAGCGACCGTCAACGCGCGGCCGGCAGCATTCGCGGCCGACCCTCGTACCACTCGCGGGCACCAGCCAGGTGCCACTGGCGCTGGTCGCCGTCCAGTTCGATCCCCGCACCGAGCACGCCCCAGCGCAGGTAGAGGTCGCCCTTCTTCTGCGCCTTGGCCATCTGCAATCGGGCACGCAGCGACAGGCGCTCGTTCTCCGCCTGCAGGTCATCAATCGTCACCGCACCGCGCTTCCAGCGCAGCTGCCCGGTCGCCTGCACCTCGCCCGAATCCAGCAGCCCCAGCACCCAACGCGGGTACGCGCTGCGTTCGGCAAACACACCCAGCAATGGCCCTGCATCACGCAGGCGCACTTCGGTCTGTGCATCGACCTCGAACGGTGCCGCTGCATCAATCTTCCCTTCGCGCAGGGTCAGCGTTCCCCACCAGTTCGCGTCCCCCTTGCCGTCTCCGGTGCGGATGTTCCGCAGCAGCACCGTACTGCCGCCCAGATCGAACTGCTTCGCCTCCAGGTCCGCACGCTTCAGCTGCGCCCTGACCTGCGCATCACCGGCCAGTTGCATACCCGCTACCTGCAGGCGGGCACCGCGGCCGCGCAGGTCGGCACGGCCCCGCCCCACACGCCCAGACGTATCCAGTTCCACCTCGCCACTCAGCAGCCCCGTGCCGCCGAGCAGCCGCACGCTGCCTTCGCCCAGGTAACGGTTGTACGCGGTCAGGTCCGGAACCCGCGCATCGGTGAACTGCAGCCGCGACTGCAGGGTGTCGCGCATCTCCTGCAAACGGGCATCGGCCTGCAGCGCCAGGTCCATGTTCTTGCCTTCGAACAGCACCTGCTTCTCGCCGGATGCCGCCGCCCGGAACGCCGGAATCCGTACATCCAGATGCGCCTGCGCCGGCTTGCCGGCCGCAATGCGTCCCTTTGCCCGCGCATCGCCCTGCATGCGCACGCCGGCCACTTCAGCCACCGCCGCCACCTTGGGAATGTCCAGCGTGCTGCCCGGTGCCAGCTGTCCGTCCACGACCCTCAGGTCGGCATTGAGCAGGCCGCCGCCATCCAAGTGGAACCACGGCTTGCGCACGAACAGGTCGGCGATCCAGTTCAGCGATTCAAACTGCCATGCGCCGCGCACCTGCCCGGAAAGACGCGGCAGCAGGGACGCCGGATCTTCGAACGGAATCCTGCGACCCGCCACTTTCAGATCCGCGTCCAGCTCACTGCCGGTCTTCTCATCGCGCGGCAGCCGTGCCTGCACGCGGATGTCCTGCGCCACATCCAGCTGCAACGCCAGCAGGCCGCGGTCGGTGGCATGCACGCCGGCATGCAGCGGCAAGCGCCACACCAGCCGGCTGCCGGATTTCAGCTCGCCCCTGTCCAGTCCCAGCGCCCCTTTGATGTGGGCCTCGGCCGGCGCGGTCCCCACCTTGGCGTGCGCCCCGGCAGTGTCGATCTGCAAGGCGCGACTGCGGCCCTCGATCTCCAGGCTGGCCTGCACCAGGCCGAATTTCCGGATGCCGGGTGCTTCGTCGCGGTAATGCCGCGGGTAGCTGAAGCGCGCATCCAGGCGGGTGTCCTCGACCAGGGTCACGCCATCCCAGGTCACCGTGGCCTCCTTGAAACCGGCATTGGAATCGAGCAGCTCCGAGGGGCCACCCTTGATCTGCTTGACGAAGCCGACCGTGCCGTTGCCCTTGCCGGCAATCAACAGCTTGCCGAAGCGAGCACTGTGGATGCTGTCGCTATGGATCGCATCCAGCCGCATCACCCAGCCGCGGTCTCCGCGCGGCGGTGGTGGGATCGCCTTTTCCACCCGTTCCACTTCCGACTCCACGTCCGTGGCATTGATGCGCGGAATGTGGACTTCGCGCCGCACCAGCGCAGGCAGCGATATCCACGCGCTGGCCCGCTCCGCGCGGAAGATGTAAACGGTGTGGTTGGCCTGGCCGCGGATGCGGATGTTCCAGACAATCGCGTGCCCCGGCAGCAGGGTCACCGCCGGGCCGGTGCGCAGGGTGAACTTCTCCGGCTTGCGGTTGACCACCATCTCGAACAGCGGCGTGTTCAAAAACACATTGCCAGCCAGCAGATACAGCCCGTAGATGGCTACGAACCACAACAGCGCGGTGCGCCATGGCCACGGCAATCGCCGCACACGCTCGGGAATCAACGGCATCGGGGAAGGGGGAAGGACACAGACATGCGTTCACTATCGGCAACGCGCGCGCGATGCCGCGTGAAAGCCAGCCCGCCCCGCTTACCGGTTCAGCCCGGGCGGCGCTCCGGATCCCACGCCTTCGGCTGCCACAGCTCGACCTTGTTGCCGTCCGGGTCGACGATCCAGGCAAACGCCCCGTTCTCGTGCTGTTCGGGCCCGGCTACCACCTGCACATCCGCCTCGCGCAGCTGCGCCAGCAAGGTGTCCAGGTCATCCACCCGGTAATTGATCATGAAGGGCGAGTCGCTCGGGCTGAACCATTGCGTGTCGCGCTCGGCCACGTGCCACACGGTCAGGCCGCCATCGTCGGCCCGGTCATCCGGCCAGCGCAGCACCGCACCCCCGAAGTCCTCCAGCGCCATGCCCAGGTGCTGGCGGTACCAGTCGGCCAATGCCTTGCGGTCGCCTCGCGCCTTGAAGAACACCCCACCTATTCCGGTCACCTTCGCCATTACGTCCTCCAGCACCGTTGTGTGCGGCGAGCGTACACCAGCCCGGACAAAAAAACGGCAGACCGTTGCCGGCCTGCCGTCCGCATCGACGAGGATGCTGGTAAATCACGCCCCGTAGAGCCGGGCTTGCCCGGCTGCCGTGCAATCAAAAACGGAACTCGCCCCCCAGCGTAAAGGTATCCACATCCACCTTCACACCGTTGAAATCACCCTTGCGGCGGTCGTAGTTGACACTCAGTCCCCAGCGGCGAGCAAAGTCGTAGCCCGCACTGACCCCATAGAACGGCTTGGTCGAGCTCTCGTCGTCGACCAGGTCCCAGGTGTCCTCGCGGATCTGTGCGGTCATGCGCGCGACGCCCGCTCGGCCGCCGATGAAGAAACCGGTGTTGTCCGGGCCGAAGTTCTTCTTGACGACCAACGCCGCGCCGATCGATACCAGATCCAGCTCTTCGTCGTACCCGAGATCTTCGTTGTACAGCGAGCCGGCATGACCTTCGACGCCAATGTTCGGCGTGAACCAGTAACCACCCCCGACCAGGCCGGCAACGTCGGTCTCGTCACCTCGCAGGTCATCCACACGCACCTTGGTGACGCTGTGCCCCAGTTCCGCACGGACAAAGGCCTGGCCGGCAAAGGCATCGCAGGACACGGTGGCCAGCGCAAGAACGGCGGCCAGGGAAACGCACTTGTTCATTGAATTCCTTCCAGGGAGTGGTCATGCCCATCCGGGCTGCGCCACTCTGCCCACTGTTCAGCTCGATGTCAATTTTCCGTTAAATCAACCATCACACCTCTCACGTGACATTACGAGGTGGCTGGACAGCCACCCGCCTTATCGTTTATCAATAAATAGACGGCCACTCGCGGCCGTCGATTCCGGAGGCCACGTGGCAGGCAGTACCGACCGACCCCCGACGTCGGGCGACATCGTTCACTACACCCGCATCGCACTGCGCGCCGTCACGGCCCTGTGCTGGCTCGGCATCCTGGCCGCCCTGTGCGCCTTCCCGGTGGTCTACTTCGACCGCAGCTGGCTGCTCCAGTCCGCCGGACTGAGTGCGGCACAGGCACAGCAGCAGTGGCTGTTCCCCCACTTCACCCTTGGACTGGTCGGCATCGTGGCGCTGCTCAGCATCGGCCTGGTGTTTCTGCGCCACCTGCAGCGCTTCGTGCGTGCGGTGCGCGGCGGGCATCTGTTCGCACACGGCCATGCGCTTCGACTGCGCCGCATGGCGTGGCTGATGCTGGCGATGGAACTGCTGTCCATTGCCATCGGCCTGCACGCCAGCTGGATGGGCCCGGCCTTTGCCTGGATGGAAGTGGGCGGCGGCATGTCGATCACCGGGCTGATCGCGGTGCTGATGCTGTTCGTGATTGCCCGCGTGTTCGAGGCCGGTGCGGCCATGCGCGAAGACCTGGACGGCGTGGTCTGATGGCGGTGGTCATCACCCTGGACCAGATGCTGGCCAAGCGGGGTATGACGCTGTCCGAACTGTCCGTACGGGTCGACATCACCCTGGCCAATCTGTCCATCCTCAAGACCGGCAAGGCCAAGGCGATCCGGTTTTCCACCCTGGACGCGATCTGCCGCGAGCTGCAGTGCCAGCCCGGCGACCTGATGACGCACGATTCTCAAACGGAAGAAATTTAATGGAATGGCTTGCTGACCCCAACCTCTGGCTGGGGCTCGCCACCTTGGTGGTGCTCGAAATCGTGCTGGGCATCGACAACCTGGTGTTCATCGCGATCCTCGCCGACAAGCTGCCGCCGCACCAGCGCGACCGCGCACGGATGATCGGCCTGAGCCTGGCGCTGCTGATGCGTCTGGTGCTGCTGGCTGCGCTGTCGTGGATCATGAAGCTCACCGAGCCGCTGTTCGACCTGTTCGGCCACAGCTTTTCCGGACGCGACCTGATACTGCTCGGCGGCGGCCTGTTCCTGTTGTTCAAGGGCACCATGGAGCTGCACGAGCGACTGGAAGGTCGCGAGCACAATGAAAACGGCAGCAAGGTGTACGCAGGGTTTGCCGCCGTGGTCACCCAGATCGTGGTGCTCGACGCGGTGTTTTCACTCGACTCGGTGATCACTGCGGTCGGCATGGTCGACCACCTCGGCGTGATGTACGCCGCCGTCACCATCGCCATGGCAGTGATGATGCTGGCCAGCAAGCCACTGACCCGTTTCGTCAACAAACACCCCACGGTGGTGGTGCTGTGCCTGGGCTTCCTGCTGATGATCGGTTTCAGCCTCGTCGCCGAGGGCCTCGGTTACAAGATTCCCAAGGGCTACCTGTACGCGGCCATTGCCTTCTCGATCCTGGTCGAGAGTTTCAACCAGTGGGTGCGCTTCAACCGTGAGCGCAACGAAAAGCGCCTGCCGTTCCGCCAGCGCACGGCCGATGCAGTGCTGCGCATGCTGGGCGCGCAGTCGAAACAGGGTCATGACGACGACCACGAAGCGGATGAGCGCGAAGAACGCCTGGAGCCGGCCGAGCAGGACATGATCCGCAGTGTGCTCAGCCTGGCCGAGCGCCCGGTGTCCAGCGTGATGACCGTGCGCGCCGACCTGGAATGGATCGATACCGGCCGCGGTGAGGCGCATGCGATGCAGAAGCTGATCGAATCACCGCACACCCGCATGCTGGTGGCCGAAGGCGACCTGGACCAGGTGCAGGGCATCGTGCAGAGCCGCGATCTGCTGGCCGGCGTGCTGCAGGGCAAGCCGCTGTCGTTGCAGGACGCCCTGCGCGAGCCGGCCTATGTGATCTCCAGCGCCAGCGTGCTGCAGGCGCTGGAAGTCATCCGCGAACAGCCGGTGCCGGTTGCGGTCGTGGTGGACGAATACGGCAGTGTGGAAGGCCTGGTCACCGCCAACGACCTGCTCGCGGCCATTGCCGGCGACCTGGCGGACACCCAGGACGAGCGTTATGGCGTGCAGGCGCAGGATGATGGCGGCTGGGAAGCCGACGGCGCGCTCACGCTCGACGACCTGCAGCGCCTGACCGGGATCAACTTCCCGCGCCACGCGCGTTACCAGACCCTGGCCGGGTTGCTGCTGCAGCAGCTGGACCGCCTGCCGGTGGAAGGCGACGCCATCGAGCACGAGGGTTATCGCGTGCAGGTGCAGGCCATGGACCGCCGCCGCGTCACCCGCCTGCGGATCACGCCGACATCGGCATGACCACGAACGGTGACGCGCTTCTGCGCCATGCATCCGGCCTTCGCCGCGCCGATCACCGCCATCGGCGGT
>NZ_RHPP01000053.1:10856-28745 GCF_003935715.1 Stenotrophomonas sp. 278
TCGGCATGACCACGAACGGTGACGCGCTTCTGCGCCATGCATCCGGCCTTCGCCGCGCCGATCACCGCCATCGGCGGTCGACTGTCGTTCGACCCTACCTGCGTCTAACATCCCAGGTGGGAACCGGAGAACCCCGGTAGAGTCGACCGTTGGTCGACTGCACGGAACCCATCCACGTTCGATACCGGCATGACCACGAACGGTGACGCGCTTCTGCGCCATGCATCCGGCCTTCGCCGCGCCGATTACTGCCATCGGCGGTCGACTGTCGTGCGACCCTACCTGTGTCTGACTTCCCAGGTGGGAACAGGAGAACCCCGGTAGAGTCGACCGTTGGTCGACTGCACGGAACCGATCAACGTTCGATACCGGCATGACCACGAACGGTGACGCGCTTCTGCGCCATGCATCCGGCCTTCGCCGCGCCGATCACCGCCATCGGCGGTCGACTGTCGTGCGACCCTACCTGCGTCTGACATCCCAGGTGGGAACCGGGAAATCCCGGAACCCCGGTAGAGTCGACCGTTGGTCGACTGCACGGAACCCATCAACGTTCGATATCAGCATGACCACGAACAATGACGCGCTTCTGCGCCATGCACCCGGCCTTCGCCGCACCGATCACCGCCATCGGCGGTCGACTGTCGTGCGACCCTACCGATGCTCCACATCCCATGGGCCACACTACCCGCGTCGTCACTCCGGCAACTTCGCCACCACCTTGAACTCCACGTCGAACCCGGCCAGCCAGGTCACCCCCACCGCGGTCAGCGTCGGATGCGGGGCCTCGCCCCAGTACTCCATCACCACCGGCCACACCCGCTCCAGGATGTTGGCCGGGTCGATCATGAACACGGTCACGTCCTGCACGTCGTCGAACGTGCAACCCGCCTCGGCCAGGATCGCGTTGAGGTTCTGAAACGCCCGCCGCACCTGCGCCTCGACGTCCGGCTCGGGCGAACCGTCCTCGCGACTGCCCACCTGGCCCGAAACAAACAGCAGGCCGTTGGTCTTCACCGCCGGCGAATAGCGGTAACGGTCGTACAGATCCTGCCGGCCCTTCGGGAACACCACATCACGCTTAGCCATGAAACTCTCCACGGGGCGTCGCCCCTGATTGCGATGGCTCCATGCTGGACCTGGACCAGGCACGGATAAACCGCCCCGTTTGGGCATCACTGTTTGTAGAATCCAAACAATCACCTCCCTGGAGCGCCAATGGACCGCTTCGATGCCATGCGCGCCTTTGCCCGGGTCGTGGAGACCGGCAGCTTCACCCAGGCCGCACAGACCCTGCACATGAGCCGTACCACCGTGACCCAACTGGTGCAGCAACTGGAAGCGCGGTTACGGGTGCGCCTGCTCAACCGCACCACCCGGCAGGTGAACGTCACTGCCGACGGCGCGGCCTACTACGAGCGCGTGCTGCGCCTGCTGGCCGATCTGGACGATGCCGAAACCAGCCTGTCCACCTTCGCTGCGAACCCCCGCGGCCGGCTGCGGGTCGACGTACCCAGTCCGCTCGCGAGGCTGATCATCGTCCCTGCCCTGCACGACTTCCACGCACGCTGGCCCGACATCCAGCTCGATCTGGGTGCCAGCGACCGCCATGTCGATCTGATCGACGAGAACGTGGACTGCGTGATCCGCGGCGGTACCATCACCGACCCTTCGCTAGTGGCCCGCCATATCGGTGACCTGCAGGCCGGGCTGTACGCCGCGCCCTCGTACCTTGAGCGGCATGGCACTCCGGATCATCCGTCGGTGCTGGAAGCCGAGCCGCACCAGATCATCGGCTACCTGCGCAAACACGGCGGCCGCCTGCTGCACGTCACCCTGCATCAAGGCAACGAACACCTCACCGTACAGGGAAGACATACCTTTGCGATGGACGACGGCAACACCTACATGGCCGCCGGGCTGGCCGGGCTGGGCGTGATCTGGCTGCCCGACTACATGGCAGATGCGCACGTGCAGCTCGGCGAACTGGTACGTTTGTTCCCGGACTGGGCGCTGGATGCGATGCCCTTGAACCTCGCCTTCCCGCCCAACCGGCATGTCAGCGCCAAGCTGCGGGTGTTCATTGACTGGGTCGTGGAACTGATGGATCGACACGTACCGGTGCGGGAACGTACGCCCTCGGAATGATCGAAGCTTCAGAGCATCGGTAGGGTCGCACGACAGTCGACCGCCGATAGCGCACATCGGCCCTTTAGGGCATGGACCTGACCGGAGAAGCGTGCCCGCTCCAAGGTCATGCCTTCCCGGACGTTGCATCGCTATCGGCGGTCGACTGTCGTGCGACCCTACCGCACCCGGTTACAATTTCGGCAACGGACTCTCTGCAAGGATCGCAATGCAACCTGAAATGGTCGAACGCTCATTCCGCACAGGACGCTCACTGATCAGCCTGCTGGTCTGGTTGTTGTGTGCTCCTGGAATTTTCTTTCACTTGATGTTTGCCTCCATGGCCGGAACGGCCTTGCTTTCAGGAGAAGGGCTGTCCCCGTTTGAAGCCGAGAACGTACTGGTCGCCGTGCTGCTGATCATCACCTCGTTCGCCTGGGTCGCGCTGGGGTGGATGAACTATCGCTGGATGGAAGACCGCACCGTCCACTGGGCGTGGCCGGTATTCGGAACGTTGATCGCGCTGGTTGCTCTGATCCCGACGCGGTTTGTGCCAATCCTGCTCAGCGCACCCGGCGTGCTGATGGCGATCTACCTGTGCATCTGGCACCTCCGCCGCGCGCGGCGTGATGCGGCTCGCGCGGCTGGATGACGGGTAGGGTCGCACGACAGTCGACCGCCGATAATGTCCATCGGCGCTTTGGGGCATGGACCCGCCCGGAGAAACGCTCCAACCATCGGTCATGCCTTCCCGAACGCTGCATCGTTATCGGCGGTCGACTGTCGTGCGACCCTACCGGCAGCGGCACTATCACCAACGTGTCGCCCCTGCACACGTCCACTTCTCGATACACCGCCTGACGCCCATTACGAAACTGCAGGCGCACATCGAAGCGGCAACCCGCCTCCCCCAGCCGCACCGTGGTACTGCCGCCGCCTCCGGACAACGGGTCGATAACACGCGGCTGGTATGCCTCACTCCCCTGTGCAGCCACCTCCACCGCAACGACACTGTCATGTGCACGATTGAGCAGCGTCAGGTAGCGCGCCTGACCTGCCTGCGCCGCAGCGGAAAGCATCAGAGCGGACATCACGGCAATACGTGTCACGGTCATGGCAGCAGCTCCAGCGGATCGGGGTGACTGCATCAAAGCCTCACGCGACCAGGCGCGCCACCGATCGGGGACGAATCGTAGCCACGCCGGGACCAATCGCAGCGGGCCCATTTCCACGCTTCTCCCGCCACGCCACCGCGCCTAAGATGGCCCTGGCCCCTTGGTCCAGGATCCCGGTCATGCCCATCCGCCTTGGCACCACCTCCCTGCCCGTCCACCGCTACCTCGCGCTCTGGGGCGTGGTGATCGTGGTCTTCGCCCTCCAGGACTGGATCGCCGGGCATGTGCACGGCCAGCACTGGTCACTGCTCACCCACCTGCGCTGGTCGGCCATTCAATGGGGCACCTGGGCCGCGTTGGCTCCCCTTGTGTTCCGCCTGGGCGCACGCTATCCGCTGCTCAGCGGAGCGCGCTGGGTCGGCCTGGGCCGCCACACCCTGCTCAGCTTCGGCACCACTTCGGCGGCGATGGCCATCGGTGCGCTGGTGTCCACCTTCTTCGAACCCAGCGGCTTCCTTGAACAGCTGGCGTATTTCATCGCGCAGCACTTCGCCATCGGTCTGTTCACGTACTGGGCGCTGCTGGCGATTCAGCAGGCCCTGCACTATCACGCTGAAAAGTCGCGCCGTGAACTGGAGGCCGCACAACTGGCCACAGAGCTGGCGCAGTCGAGGCTGGTCGCGCTGAAATCGCAGTTACAGCCGCATTTCCTGTTCAACACGCTGCACGCCATCATCACCCTGCTTGACGAAGACAAGCTGTCCGCCGAAGACATGCTGCTGCGTCTGAGCGAACTGCTGCGCGCCTTCCTGGAAGACTATGACGGCCAGGAGATCCCTTTGCGCCAGGAACTGGACCTGCTCGAACTTTACCTGGGCATCCAGCGCACCCGCTTCAAGGACCGCCTGACCACACGCACCTATATCGCCCCGGACACGCTGGATTGCGCGGTGCCCAGCCTGATCCTGCAGCCGCTGGTGGAAAACGCCGTGCGCCACGGCATCGGCCAGCGCGTGGGCAGTGACGTGATCGAGATTGAAGCCCGTCGCGACGGCGACCAGCTGCTGCTGGAGGTCCGCAACCGCAACAGCATGCTGGAAAGCGGCGACAGCAAGCCAGCCGGACACGGCATCGGCATGGCCAACACCCGCCTGCGCCTGCGCGAACTGTACGGCGACGCCGCCGAGGTACGGCTGGACATTACCTGGCCGGAAGGCGTGGCCTGCCGTGTGCGACTGCCGTTCCGGGAAATGGAAAACGCCGACGGTGCGCCTGAGTTCAGTGCCGGACTGGCGGCACCATGAGCATCACGGCGCTGGTTGTGGATGACGAGCCGATCGCGCGACGGGCGATCGTGAGGTTGCTGGAAGACGACACCGAGATCACGCTGCTGGGCGAATGTGGCGACGGGGTATCGGCGGTAAACGACATCCGTGCACAGTCACCCGATCTGGTGTTCCTCGACATCCAGATGCCGGCCATCACCGGGCTCGATGTGGTCGCCACCATCGGTGCAGAACGCATGCCAGCCACGGTCTTTGTTACCGCCTACGAGCAATACGCGGTGAAGGCGTTCGAAGCCAATGCAGTGGACTATCTGGTCAAACCCTTCAGCCGCGAGCGTTTCGCCGCTACGCTGCAGCGCGCCAAGGCGCGCCTGAGCCAGGCCGGCGGCACCGGCGCACAGACGTCGCAGCAGATTCTGCAGGCACTGGATGCATTACGTCAGCGTGACCAGCACCTGGAACGTATTCCGGTGCGGGTAGACGAGCACATCGTGCTGGTGCCGGTGGATGACATCATCTGGATCAAGGCCTCACGCAACAGCGTGCTGATCCATGTGCCGGGGCACGTGCATGAGCTGCGGCAGACCATGACCGAACTGGCGGCACGGCTGGACCCACGCAGCTTCGCGCGTGTTCACCGTTCGGCCATCGTCAACGTGCGTCGCGTGAAGGCGATCCATCCGTGGTTCAACGGGCATCACGTGGTGACGCTGGACAACGGGCAGCAGCTGCGGATGAGCCGGTACCAGAACGAGGCGTTCCTCAAGCTGGTGTCGACGCGGACGTGACCGTGGGCTGGGTTGTGATCTGGAATGGGAATTGGAATGGGGATGGGAATGGGGATGGGGATGGTAGGGTCGCACGACAGTCGACCGCCGATAACGGTGATCGGCGCTTTGGGGCATGGACTCTGCCCGGCATCGGCCTTCGGCAATTGTCATGCCTTCCCGGATGTTGAACCGCTATCGGCGGTCGACTGTCGTGCGACCCTACCAAAGCACCAGCAAAGCTCAAGCAAAGCACCAGCAAAGCACCACCCGAACGTCGCCCTGCACCGCGCCATCAGAGGCGTTACGGGGCGCGCTCACCCTCTCGCAGCGTCAGCACCTGCACGCCGTCTGCGGTCACCAGCACGGTGTGCTCGAACTGCGCCGACAGCTTGCCGTCGCGCGTAGTCACGGTCCAACCGTCGTCACTGTGCGCGATCGCCGCGCGCCCCTGGTTGATCATCGGCTCGATGGTGAAGGTCATGCCCTCTTCAAGCTCCAGGCCCTCACCGCGCCGGCCGTAGTGCAGCACCTGCGGCTCCTCGTGCATCTCACGGCCAATGCCGTGGCCGCAGAACTCCTTGACCACGCTGTAGCCATGCGCCTTGGCGTGCTGCTGGATGGCAAAGCCGATATCACCCAGCGTTGCGCCCGGACGCACCACCTCGATGCCCTTCCACATCGCCTCACGGGTGACCCGCACCAGACGCTTGGCGGCGTAGTCCACCTCACCGATCAGGTAGGTCTTGCTGGAATCGGCGATGAACCCGTTCTTCTCCAGGGTGATGTCCAGGTTGACGATGCTGCCTGCGCGCAGGATGTCATGGGCCGACGGCACGCCGTGGCAGACGACGGTATCGATGGAGGTGTTGAGCACGTACTCGAAGCCGTACTGCCCCTTGCTGGCCGGGCGCGCCTGCAGTTCATCGACGATGAAGCGCTCCACCCAGTCGTTGACCTGCAGGGTGGACATGCCTTCCAGCTGCAGCTTATCGAGCGCTTCGAACACGCGCGCCAGCAGGCGGCCGGATTCGGCCATCAGGCGGCGTTCTTCGGGCGTCTTGATCATGCTTCGGCCACCCGTAACGCGCCCGGGTCGACCCCGGCGGCCCGCAGTTCGCGGCAGACGATCTCCTGGTAGCTCAGGCCGGGGTTCATTTCGCAGAGCATGCCGACCTTGATCCAGAAGCCCGCCTGGGCGTTGATGGAACGGCCCGAAACGGCGCTGGCGCGGCGCAGGTTGTCGTGCAGCTGGTCGTCGATGTTGACGATGCCCATTGGGGGACTCCGGAAGGGGATATACATATCATATACGAAACGTATCCACGGTAGGGTCGACCCCCGGTCGACTGCACGCACGCTGCCAACGTTCGATATCGGCATGACCATTGAACGATGCGGCGCTTCTCCGGCACGCACACGGCCTTCGCCGCACCGATCACCGCCATCGGCGGTCGACTGTCGTGCGACCCTACCAATCCTTCCAACCACAATGAGCGCCCAAGCGCCGAAAGCGAATGGCACGCGGCACCGGTTCCGCGCGCCATCCGCCCTGGCCGTCAGTCGACGGTGACCGGCCGCAGGATCAGGCAATCCTTGCCAAACTCAATATCGAACTCGGTGCCCACCTCAAACCCGGCACGGGTCAGCCACATGCCGCGCAGCTTGATCATCGGGATGGTCTTGCTGCCCAGGTTCTTCTTGCCGGTGGGGTCGTTGAGCGCCTTGACGCGCAGGCTGTCCGGCTTGATCCAGTAGAAGGTGCCGCGCTTCTCGTCGTTGTTGTTGCTGCCATCGTTAGAACTCGTCATGTATCAACTCCTGGGTGAGTTCTCCCTCGCCGGAATGGCGAGGGAGTCGGGAGGTTGATAACCGTGCAAGTAGCCAGTACAGAAAACGGCGTGACGTATTCCCCGGGGGTGTTGTATTGCGCCACCCTCCCGACGTTGAACGTCGGACCACCGACTAACTTGCGGAGTTATCAAGCTCCTTGACCCCACCGTGCGCGATACACCACGCGAAGTGAAATGGCATAAGCGACAGGGTAATTCAGCGTTGGCAGATCGCGCCACACGAGTGGCGCGAATGGACCGGAATGATCGAAATCTGAAGCCGTTCCGGTAAACCCGGTCACAGTTCTGATGACGCGGTGCGACATGCGAGAACGATGCGGAACTATCTGATCCGTGACGCGAATGGCCACGAACGATGACGCGCGCCTCCGGCAGGGGCACGGCCTTCGTCGCACCGATCATCGTTATCGGCGGTCGACTGTCGTGCGACCCTACCAACGGTGGCAGGCTCCCCGGTAGAGTCGACCCTTGGTCGACTGCACGGAACCCATCAACGTTCGATATCGGCATGACCCCGAACACGAATACGCTCCCTCTCGACACATACAGCCCCCCAATCACCGCTATCGGCGCGGGGTCCTATGCTCTTTCCGCAGATCGTCCAGATTGCCAGCAGACCGTTCTTCCTTGAACTCCAGCTCCATTCCCAGTATCGACAACACGGCGAGCAGCTTCCTCGCCCCGAACTCGGAAACTTTCCCGCGTTCGAAGCGAGACAACGTATCGGAGGACACACCAGCCTGCGCGGCGACTTCTACCTGAGTTCTGCGCATGGCTTTCCGACGGCGCGCGACCGCAGAACCCAACTCGGAGAGCGTTTGCATTAGACGTATATCCCTACATTTGGTGCGCAACTAACATTTTTAGACGTATACATCGAATTTTCAGACCCCTTGGATTCATCACTGGCGAGACCCCCGGTAGAGTCGACCCCTGGTCGACTGCACGGAACCGATCAACGTTCGATATCGGCATGACCGTCGAACGGTGATGCGCCTCTCCGTCAAACATTCGGCCTTCGCCGCACCGATTGCCGTTATCGGCGGTCGACTGTCGTGCGACCCTACCAATCCCCCACCAATCCCCCACCAATCCCTTCATTCCAACGTTGCCCCGATTGCCCCTGTTTCCCTTACGTCCACGCCGGGTCGGCGGTGAAATCAATCGTCAGCCAGAAGTCGCTTCCCCGCGCATCCAGCCGCTCGGCAATCTCATCCCGCAGCGCATCCACGTTGCCGATACTGCCGATCACCGTATCCGGGTGGGTCAGGATATGGATCTCCACGAACCGCATCCGCCCCATCTTGGCCACGTGGCTGGTGAAGTCCAGATAGCCATGCTCGGCCACGAACGCACTCATTACCTCCTGCACCCGTGCATCCAGCGTATCCGGAGCCACCTGCAGCACCTCACGCATCGCCCGCCACGCGCCGCGCAGGGGCACGGGTAGCACGGCCAGACTGATCGCGGCCAGCACCAGCGGATCCAGATACGGAATCCAGTGCGCGTGGTCGCCATCGCGCAGCAGTAGCGCGATCGCGAACGCCAGCACCACCGCCAGACTCATCAATCCGCTCAGCAGCCACGCCCGAACGTCCAGCCACAGCAGCCCGGACTGCAGTCGCTGCGCATACACCCGCACGATGGCGGCCATGGCCAGATTGCTCACGCACAACAACGAGGCCCACGCCAGCGCAGGGCCGGCCTTTACCGTATGCCCGCCGGTAGTCAGCCCGATGATCGAGTTGGCCAGGGCGTAGATGCAGGCCAGGGCCAGAATCGCCCCGCCCAGTGCCTCCACCATCGGCTCCAGGTGCCAGTAGCCATACTGGAAGCGCGGGCTTTCCTCCCGCGCCACCAACCGCAGCACCGCCAGCGCGACCAGGGTCAGCGCCACGTCGACCAGGCTGTAGACGCCGTCAAACAAAATCGCCTGCGACCCGACCAGGAGGCCGCCCACGAAGCCGGTGGCGCTGACCGCCACCGTGACCCCGATCGAGAACTTCAGAACCCGCTGCTCGCGTGCCGTATCCATCGCCCGCCGAAGGTTCTGGGCATGGGCTCAGACCTTCAGCACCTCCACCTTGTAGCTCGGCGCTTCGCCGCTGCGGTCGATGATAAGCCCGTGCACGTCCGACTCGAAACCCGGGAACCGCGCGTTCTGCTCACGGGCAATGCGCAGCGACTGGATGATGGGTTCATCGGACGACCCAAAGCGTTCGCCCGGCATGATGGTCGGAATGCCCGGCGGATACGGCACCAGCATGGTGCCCGCCACGCGCCCGCTCAGCGCCTCGATGTCGACCCGCTCGATCTCTCCGCGCACCAGGTGATCATAGGCCTGGGCCGGCGTCATCACCGGCGTGGGCAGGTCCACGTACATCTCACGCATCACCTTGGCGACCTCGAACCCCCGGTTGAAGTCATGCAGGGCCTGGCACAGGTCGCGCAGGCCCCAGCCGGCATAGATGTCGCCGTAGTCTGCCGCCAGATCCGGCAAGGCACGACTCAGCGGCGCGTTGCTGTCATACAGTTCCTTGAATGCCATCAGCTCGGTCACCAGGGTGCTCCACTTGCCCTTGGTGATGCCCATGGAGAACAGGAAGAGCACCGAGTACAGGTTGGTCTTCTCCACGGTAATGCCACGCGTCCACAGGAACTTGCTGAGCACGGCCGCTGGTATGCCGCGCTCGGCCACCTCGCCGTTGATCGAAAGGCCGGGGGTCAGCAGGGTCACCTTGATCGGGTCGATCAGCACATAGTCTTCGACCAGCCCATCGAACCCGTGCCAGTAGGCTTCCGGCTGCAGATACCATTCCTCGCGCTTGGCCACCAGCGGAGCCGGCGCATCGCCCTTGGCCAGCGAACGCTCCAGCTTGTCCGGCTGCCAGACGCTGAACCACCAGTCGTCGCGTCCCAGGTCGTCGCGTACATGCAGCATCGCGCGGCGGAACGCAATCGCCTCGTCATGCATCTCCTGCACCAGCGATTCACCGGCCGCGCCCTCCATCATCTTCGAGGCCACGTCACAGGCGGCAATCACCCCGTAATGCGGGCTGGTGGTGGTGTGCATCATGAACGCCTCGTTGAAGCGCTCCGCATCCAGTTCGCGGGTGGCCGCATTGCGCACGTGGATCATCGACGCCTGCGAGAACGCGGCCAGCAGCTTGTGCGTGGAATGGGTCGTGAAGATGATGGCGTCCTGCTCGCGTGGCTTGCCCTTGGCCATGCCGTAATGGTTCTCGTAGAACGGGTGGAAGGCGGCGTAGGCATACCAGGCCTCGTCGAAGTGCAGGAAATCCACGGCAGTGCCGATCTCGTCGGCGATCTTCTCGGCGTTGTAGCACAGCCCGTCATAGGTGGAGTTGGTCACCACCGCAATGCGCGGCTTGGAGCCGGCCTGATACGCCTGGCGGGCCAGTGGATTGGCGGCGATCGCCTGCTGCAGCGCCTCCGGGGTGAACTGATCCAGGCTGATCGGCCCGATGATGCCATGTGCGTTGCGGCTGGGGGTGAAGTACACCGGCACGCCACCGGTCATGATCAGCGCATGCAGCAGGGATTTGTGGCAGTTGCGGTCCACGAACACCACATCGCCGCGCCCTACCGTGCCATGCCAGACGATCTTGTTGGCGGTGGAGGTTCCGTTAGTGACAAAGAACGTATGATCCGCGCCGAAGTCGCGCGCCGCCTCGTTCTCGGCCTCCTTGATCGGACCGCTGTGGTCGAGCAGCGAACCCAGCTCGGGCACGGAGATGGACAGATCGCTGCGCAGCGTGTTTTCGCCGTAGAACTGGTGGAAGGCCCGGCCCACCGGCGACTTGGTGAACGCCACGCCGCCCGCATGCCCGGGCGTGTGCCAGGAGTAGTTGGACTCGGCCGCGTGGTGGATCAGCGCCTTGAAGAACGGCGGCAGCAGCGTATGCATGTAGTCTTCCGCCGCGCGCATCACCTGGCGGGCAATGAAGCTCTTGGTGTCCTCGAACAGGAAGATGTAGCCGTGCACGTACTTCAGCAGCTTGCTCGGCACCTTCTCGATGGTGCGGCGTTCGCCGTACAGGAACACCGGCAGCCCGCCGCGGCGCGCGCTCTGCTCACGCAGGAAACCGAGCAGGCGCTGGAACTCGGTCGGTTCGTCTTCGGTGCCGTCGATGGAGATCAGCACCGCCGAAGCGGCCACGTAGGTGCGCGCCCCGGCCTGGGCGTCGGCCAGGGTCAGGCCGCACAGCACCCGTTGCTCGTTCCTGCGCAGTTCCTCCACCAGCGCGCGGATCAGAATGCCACCAATGCGCGGCGACTCGTAGTCGGCATCGATGACGATGACCGGGTAGTCCAATGATTTGAAGTACACAGCGTTTCTCCTGGGGGCAGACTCACGAAGCCTTCGAAACATCCAGCGGCGGCAGCTGCCCGCGCTGGCGGCGGCGCTCCTCGCTGAAGAACGGGTAGAACACAGTGATGAACAACACGAACAGGAATGCGTACTGCACGATGCTTCCGGACGAACCGAAGATCGCCCACAGGCAGTACACGACGGTGGCGCTGGTCAGGAACCAGAACGCGCCGGTGTGCACCAGCGTGTGCGAACGCTCCACCACGAAGTAGCAGGCCACGCAGGAGTAGATGTAAGGCAGCAGGGTCAGCACCACGGCCGCCGAGGTGATCACGTCGAACTGGGCGGACGCGGTCTCCGAGGTCGAGGTGACCAGCACGGCAATGGTCATCAGCACGGCAACGATCAGAACGCCTTTGACCGGCACGTCGTCCTTGTTGGTTTTGCTGAAGATGCCGGGGAACAGGCCGTCATCCGAAGCGGCCTTGGCGCTCTGCGCGGTCAGCAGGATCCAGCCGCCCAGCGAACCGGCCGCGCCGACGAAGGCGCACAGGCTGACCAGTGCCCCACCCCACCCGCCGACCGCATTGGCAGCGGCCAGCGCGAAGGGCGCATCGGAGGTCTGCAGCTGTCCGTTGGGCACCATGCCCATGATCACCGACGAGCTGGCGATATAGGCAATGGCAGCGAGAAACACCCCCGCCAGGGTCGCCCTGGCTACGTTTTTCTCCGGGTTCTCCACCACCCCGGCGGTGACCGAAGCCGACTCCACGCCAATGAACGCCCACAACGTCAGCGCCGCGGCGCTGGAGATCGCGCCAAAATTGGATTCGCCCGAGACGTTGTACGAGCCCTTGAAGATGGCCGGGTCAAAGAAGAACCAGCCAAAGATCGCGATGCCCAGGATCGGTACCAGCGCGAAACTGGTGGTCACCGTCTGCACGCGGCTGACGAAGGCCGGGCCGATCACGTTGGCGAAGCTGAGCGCCCATACCAGCGTCAGCACCGCGATGCAGCGTGGAACGGGTTGGGACAGAATCGGGAAGAAGTAGCTGAAGTACCCCACCGCCGCGATCGGAATGGCGACGTTGCCGATCCAGTTGGCGAACCAGTAGATGGTGTTGGTCTGAAAGCCCATGTACGGGCCGAACCAGTCACGTGCGTACGCATAGGGACCACCCGCCTTGGGGGCCAGCTTGCCGAGCTTGGCGAACACGAATGCCAGCAGCAGCGCACCCGCCGTGGTGATCAACCAGCCCCATATCGAGGCGGTGCCGATCTTGGCCAGGCTGGACGGCAGCAGAAACACCCCCGACCCCATCATGTTGCCCGCCACCAGGAAGGTGGCACCGACCACTCCAATCTTCTTCCCCTGCGCCATGACGCTTCTCCTCGGCCGCTATTTGATGAAGTTGTATTGAAGGCTGCCCTGCAGCCGCATCGTGTCGGCGCGTTGGCCGTCCTGCTGTTCCAGCTGCCCGTACAGCAGCTCCATGCCCATGGTCCAGGACGGGGCCGGGCTCCAGATCAGGTTGAGCACGCCGTAGCGGCTTTGTCGGAAGGCGTCGGCAGCGAGCGCGTCATCGCGCCCCAGCGTGAGTTGTCCGAGCACCAGGTTCGAGCGCCACATCGGCGTCCAGTAATGCGTATAGCCGACGAAACCGCCGGCCAGCGACAACATGCGCAGGCGACCATCCAGGGCAATGACGGCATCCAGCCCGGAGCCGGTCAGGTCGGCGGTGTAACGACTCAGGCCTTTACCGCCGAGTACCCCGAACAGCAGCAGGTCCTGCTCGCCCACGCTGGCCGAACCGCTCAACTGCACGCCGCCGCCGAGCTTGCGTTCATCACGCTCAACTCCGTCGTACCCGACGCTGCGCGCCACCGCGCCCAACTGGAGGTGACCCCAGTCACGCTCCATGCGTGCGGTCAACGTCACGTCGGGCACGCGGCTTTCAGCGCGGGTGTCGTCGCTGGTGCCGGCCAGTTCGCTCTCAGGATCTTCAGCCGCAATGGTCAGCGTGTTGCCCTTGCCCATCGCGAAACTGTGGTGAATGCCCGCTACCAGCAGGTAGCCCGCGCCGCCCGGACCGGCAACGTCCAGCGTGTCCGGCAGGCTGTCGGCGTCCATGAAGCTGGAATAGCCGTAACCGGCGTAGGTGTTGCCCAGTTGCCCGTAAGCATGGCGCAGGCGGAACTCATAGCCGTCGCTGCTACCGAAGAAGTCGTTCTCCAGGTAGAAACGCAGGTTGCCGCGGGTAGTCGGACGGCGTGCCTCGAAGCTGAAGCGGGTCTGCTTGGCATGCAGGTTGAAGTTGCGCATGTCGCGGTGGTCACCGCCCACCGGAATGGTCGAGGTGATGAACTGATCCTCATCACCCGTGGCGCGTGCGTCCGCAATGGCATCCAGCTTGGCGTAGCCACCAATGCGGATCATCGTGTCGGTGTTGGGAATGGCGAAGAAGCCTTTCAGCTCCGGGTCTGTCGGACCGGCCGCACTGCCCGGGCGAGAGGCGGCGGTGGACGGGTCGGAGACGGAATCACGCGGCGGCAGAATCGCCTGGCCGGTGCCGGGTACCTGCGTGGCACGCGCCAGCACGCTGGCGGGAGCAGCGGCCATGACCGCCGGCGGTGACGGTGACGCAGTGGCGTCCGACGATGTCGCGCCTTCGGCCTGCTCCAGCGCCTGCAGGCGCTGCTCCATGCTTTCCAGGGTCCGGCGCAGCGTCTGGATGTCCTGGCGCAATGCCTGCGCCGAGTCCTGCGCCTGCGCGGGCGTGACAGCCGCGCACAGTAAAACGACCACTACCCACACGGACAGGCGCATCGCATCCTCCTTGAACCGCAGTAGATTCTGTCGGTTCCAGACGATGCGCATGCGCACAGCGGCCGGAACGACAACCCGGTACTGCTACGCAGGACTGTGACGGCGGCCTCATTGCAGCGTCGCGCATGCAACCAGGCGTGCCTTCAGGCACCCGCGTGGGATTCCCTCCTCATCCCGGGTGATCTGCCGTTCGCCGGCGGCAGACCAGCGCCTTGAGTAACAAGGCGCTGGTGAGCGTGTCGTGAAGTGTTGCCGTGAAGGAAGTCAGCGCTGATCAGCGCGGGCCCATCACCTTATCCATGTCCTCGCCCTGCGGCATGCCACTCACACGCTGCACGACACCCTGCGGGTCACGGAACAGAATGCCCGGCGTTCCCTGGAAGCCGAGTTCCAGCATCAGGCGCTGGTTGGCGTCCAGCTTGTTGGCCAGGGCTGGGCTGATGCTGGCGGCCGGCTTGATACCGCCCTTGCTGAAGGAGTGCTCGTTCTCGAGAAACACTGCACTCGGATTGGGGGCACCCAGAATGGCGGCGGCCTTGGCCGGGCTGTCTTCCCGGATCACGCCGACCATCACGTGGCGCAACTGGACTTTGCCGCCGTCCACCCACGGCCGCGCGGCCTGCCAGAAGTGGTGGCAGTACGGGCAGTTGGCGTCACTGAAGGTGTACACCACGGTGGGTGCATCGGCGCGGCCATCGCGCACCCAACTGCTGGCATCCAGCTTGGCCCAGATCTTGTCCGACATCGGCTTGGCAACCAGGCGGTCCAGTGCGGCCTCGCCCACGTCTTCACCCTTCTCGTTGAACAGGCTGCCCACCAGCACATGGCTGCCATCGGCGGTGACGTAGGCGGCCGCGGGTTGTTGTCCGCCCACCAGCCCTGCAAAGCCACGCAGCCCACCGGGCGCATCGAATTCGCCCATGACCTCGAAGCCCTGCTTCTCAACGCCCTTCAGCACCGCAGGGCGGTCCGCAGCCGCCTTGCCCGGCTTGGCAGGCGACTGCGCCTGGCCACTGCCCGTAATGATCATCAACACGGCCGCCACCAGAGCGGCATTACGGGCGCGCGGGCGCTTCAACATCATGACAACTCCAGAACACGGCAGACGGGATCAGCCCACAGGGTAGTCGCATCTGCGACCGCTGCCCACCTTGTGCGCCGCACGTGCGATGGATCAGGCTGCCGGTCGTATGGCCTCGCGCTCGGGCTTTGCACCGGAGGGGCGGGCGCGCTCGCGGCGCACCGAGAATATCTGCCGGCGGTAGCGCGCCGGTGTCACACCCACGATGCGCAGGAACAGGCGGCGGAACGCGCTCTGGTCGGAGTACCCGACCGTCCAGGACACTTCGTCCACGGCACCGCCGGCCTGCAACAGTAGTTGCGCCTTGGCAATGCGCAGCCGCTGGCAGTAGGCAATCGGCCGCATGCCCGTGGCCTTCAGGAAGCGCCGCTGCAGGGTGCGCGGTTCCAGCCCGGACGCCTCACAGATGTCCTGCAGGGAAACGCCCCTTGCGGCGATGCTGTGCAGCCAGCGCTGCGCCTTGAGGATGCCGCGGTCGCCGTGGGCGAAGTTCGGGCTGAAGCGTTCCAGGTCTTCCTGCACGGCTTTGGGAATGGTGAGCTGCAACTGCTGGATGGCCGCACTCATGACGCTCTGCCCGTACACCCGAGCGAGCAGACGCAGGCTGAGGTACTTCCAGGCGTCGTTGCCGGAGGTGGTCATCAGGTCGCCGTCGTCGACCAGCGCCCGCTCACTCGGCAACCAGCTGGGCACCACCTGTGCCAGCGGCGGGCAGCGGGTCAGCGCCGGCAGGCTGACCGAGCGGCCGGTGAGCACCCCGGCCATGGCCAGCATCAGCCCGCCTTCCTCGCAACCGGCCAGCAGGCTGCCAGCGTCGTGGCTGTCGCGCAACCAGCTGAGCATGCGTTCGTCCGGCTGCGCCAGCGGCCAGGTCGGTTCATTGCCAGGCACCACGATCACCGCCGGTACGGCGTCGCCGAACAGCTCCGCCCCCGCCACCCGCTGCATGCCGGTACCCCGGGTCGAGAGCGTCCAGCGGGTGACCAGCATGCGCGCCCCGGGTCGTCTTCCAGCAGCCGCCGTGCGGTTGCAGCGCTGGGCCAGCTCGGACAGCACCGGTGCGGCCTGCCGCAGACTGCCGGGGTACTCGAGCACCCCGACTTCCATCAGGAGGGACGAAGGCTTGGTGGGAGACGACGAAGAGGGGGACGATGCATCCATGGGTCACGCTCCTGGAACGGCGGCACTGGCGGGGCTGCTTGGGACGGGGCAAACCCTGTGGAAACAAGGCGTTGCGACGATTCACCTGAGCCTACGGACCACCCTTTGCGCCAGCTATGAAACTTGTTGCAAATCTGGTTCGGTCGCGACATCCCCGTCCGCGCCCAACCCTTGACTCTTGACCAGACTCCAAGGTGCAGACTGTGCCCACGCTCCATCTGGAACCGCCATGAACATCGGACAACTTGCACGCGAGGCCGGCGTCCCCGTCGACACCGTGCGCTACTACGAACGCCAGCACCTGCTGCCCCGCGCGCAGCGCAGCGCGGGGGGATACCGGGTCTTTTCCGACAGTGACCTGACCCGCCTGCGATTCATCCGACGCGCCAAGGCGCTGGGTTTCACCCTTGAGGAGATCGGCGAGCTGCTTGCCCTGAGCGACCAGCGCCAACAGGATGTCGCCAAGGTGCGCGACACCGCCGTGCACCGGCTGCAGGACATCCAGCAGCGCATCGACGAACTGCAGCGCATGCATGGGGCGCTGAAGCAGCTGGTGGACGCCTGCCCCGGGCACGGCGACAACGCGGCCTGCCCGATCCTGGGTGCACTGACGGAGACGCGCGCATGAGTGCACCCGCTAGCTGCTGCAGCCACAAAGGTCACCACGCGGGGCACGCCGCGCCGGCGGCGATGAAGAGCCCGCCCCCGCCGGGCACGCTGTACACCTGCCCGATGGACCCGGAGATCGTGCAGGAGGGCCCTGGCACCTGCCCGATCTGCGGCATGGCCCTGGAGCCGATGATGCCGAGCCTGGACGACGGCGAAAACCCGGAGCTGACTGACTTCCGTCGCCGATTCTGGTGGAGCCTGCCGTTGAGCGTGGCCGTCATGGCGCTGGCGATGCTGGCGATGACGCCACTGCTGCATGGGCTCGCCCCGACGGTACGGGTCTGGATCGAATTCTTCCTGGCCACTCCGGTGGTGCTGTGGGCGGGCTGGCCGTTCCTGCAGCGCTGGGCGCAGTCGATTGCCAACCGCAGCCCGAACATGTGGACGCTGATCGGCACCGGCGTGATCGCCGCCTATGGCTACAGCGTGGTAGCCACGGTCGCGCCGGGTCTGTTTCCGCCATCGTTCCTGCAGCATGGCCACGTCGGGGTGTACTTCGAAGCCGCTGCGGTGATCATTTCGCTCACGCTGCTCGGACAGCTGATGGAACTGCGTGCCCGCGCGCAGACCTCGGCGGCGATCAAGGCGCTGCTGGGGCTGGCCCCGAAAACCGCGCGCCGGCTGCGCGACGACGGTGGCGAGGAGGATGTGGCGCTGGCCGCCGTGCAGC
>NZ_RHPP01000054.1 GCF_003935715.1 Stenotrophomonas sp. 278
ACCCTGCCCAGCGCAGCCAGCACATCGCCGGCCGCCAGGTCCCGCGCAGCAGCGGTCAGCAGGGCATCCATCGCCCAAGGCTAACCGGCCTGCGGCGGAGACGCAGCCGGCTACCGCGCGCCGGAGCGTCCCACGCAATCGGCAATGGCTTCAAACACGCTCTGCCGCGCACCGGGCAGCGTCTGGAAGATGGCCCGCGGCCCCTCCAGAGCGGCGAAGAACACAGGCACCGCGGTCCCTGCGGGAATCGGCAACGCACACAGCCAGCGCGGCTGCGGCCCTCCGACCTGGCCGGTGGCGGGGTCCACATCCAGCTCGCTGGCGGCAAAGGCCCAACGGCATTCGCTGACCGTGCCGGTGGCCACTTCGACCGCGCAGCGCAGTTTCAATGGCTGGTAGTCGGTGAACTCACCTTCGCAGAGTGTGTCCGGGCAGACTTCACCGAACCCATGGTGAAGCCGACTTTTGAGGTCGTTGAACGCCCTGCCCTGCGCGTAGTACGTTGGATAGTCGACCAGATCAACATAGGCCGGGGCACCCGCCGGCTCTGCGGCCACCGCGGTGCCGGACATCAGAAGAGCCACCAGCAGCCCGGCGGTCACATTGAACAGAGGTTGATGAGGGGTCATTGTCACGCTCCTTGGCGGGATCCGGCGCATCGGCGCGCCAGGTTCCAGCGTGCGCGAGCCTCGGCCCGTGGGCGATAAGAACAGGACGAATCACAGACCCGGAGAATGCCGGAGCGCAGGGTCGGGCTGGGCCTACCTGCACGCCGGCCAGCAAAGGCATAAAATGGGTGGTCTTACGCCAACACCCCCCTCTCGGAGCACACCATGGGTCTGGAACTCGTCTCGCCCGGCAAGAACCCGCCGGAAGAAATCAACGTCATCATCGAGATCCCGAAGGATTCCGAGCCGGTGAAGTACGAAGTGGACAAGGAAACCGGCGCGATCTTCGTCGACCGCATCCTCTCCACCCCGATGCGCTACCCCTGCAACTACGGCTACGTGCCGAGCACCCTGTGTGGCGACGGCGACCCGGCCGACGTGCTGGTGGTGCTGCCGCTGCCGCTGGTGCCGGGCTCGGTGGTGCGCTGCCGTCCGGTCGGCGTGCTCAAGATGAGCGACGAAGCCGGCAGTGACGAAAAGATCCTCGCTGTGCCGGTGGCCAAGATCTTTAGTGGCTACGCCCACGTGGAAGACATCGAGCAGGTCTCCAGCCACTGGCTGGAGCGCATCGGCCACTTCTTCGAGCACTACAAGGACCTGGAAAAGGGCAAGTGGGTCAAGCTGGATGGCTGGGGCGGTGCCGCCGAAGCCAAGCAGATCCTGAAGGATGCCCACCAGCGCTACCTCGACGGCCAGGCCTGAGCCTGAACCGCCTCGCTCCGGTGCGGGTCACCGGAGCGATGGCCATCACGTTTTTTGCATGCGGCACATCACTATTTGTGCCGGATTAGGTACATTGCGTCAGATACACCGTCCATGGTGCGTTTCACCGTGGTCATTCAGGGGATTGTGTCGTGCGTATTCTGCTTGTTGGGGACGAAGCCAGCCTGTCGGCTGAGCTGACCGAATTCATTGCCGATCTTGGGGAAGAGTGGCAGCCACTGACCGCAGCCGATGGCCAATCGGCGATGAGCATCGTGGCCTCCACGCCGGTTGATGCGGTCATCGCCTGCCCTGCCCTGCCCGATCTCACCGCCACCACGCTGCTGGGCCAGATCCGTACCCTGCGTCCGGAAACCATCCGCATTGCGCTGGTGGAAGCGGCCCAGGGCAACCGCCCGCCACCGGCCCGCCTGATCGGTGTGGCGCACCGGTTCCTGCCGCTGCCGCTGGCCCCGGAAGTACTGCTGGAAGCGCTGACCAGTCTGGAGGAGCTGCGCGAGCTGCTCGACAGCGAACGCCTGCGCAGCGCCATTGGTCGTATCGAAAAGCTGCCGTCGCCGCCGCATCTGTACCTGAGCCTGACCCAGGCGCTGGAGCACGACGACGACACCGACACCGCCGACGTGGCCAAGCTGGTTTCGGCCGACCCGGCCATCGCGGCCAAGGTGCTGCAGTTATCCAACTCGGCGTTCTACAACAGCGGCCGCACGATTTCCGACCTGCGCAGCGCGGTGACCCGGCTGGGCCTGGCCACGCTGCGTGACCTGGTGCTGGCCAGCGAGGTGTTCTCGGCCTCGCCGCTGTCGGTGGGCGAGCGCAATTCGCTGCAGCAGCGCGCACTGATGGCCTCGCGCCTGGCCGCCAAGCTGCTGCCGGAATCCAGCGCCGAACTGGGCGCAACCGCCGCCCTGCTGGCCGACATCGGCCTGCTGCTGCCGGGCGTCCGCAACGAGCGAACCGAACCCGCCAGCGAAAGCGACCTGCGTCCAGGTCATGCCGAAGCGGGTGCCTACCTGCTGGGCCTGTGGGGCCTGCCCATGCCGATCATCGAAGCGGTGGCCTTCCATCTGCAGCCGCAGCGCTCCAACACCCGCAGCTTCTGGGTGACCGGGGCGGTGCATGTCGCGCTGGCGCTGGTCAACGGCGATCCGGTGGACGAAGAGTACCTGCAGCGCGCCGGCGTGCTGGCCAAGCTGCCGCAGTGGCGCGACCACGCCAACGGCCTGATGGGGCTGGTGGCCGCGGAAGCCTGATCGCGAAGCGAACAGGCGGGTAGGTACCGACCGTTGGTCGGTACGCCACGAAGAAAAAAGGCGTGCCGCAAGGCGCGCCTTTTTTTTTTGCGTGCGCGGTAGGTACCGACTGTTGGTCGGTACGCTCCGAATCAAAGAAGAAGGGCGGACCTCGCGGCCCGCCCTTCTCTTTCAACTTACCAAAGCTTCAAGGATCAGAAGCGCTGGGTGTACTTCATGTACAGGAAGCGACCGATATCGAAACCGCCGTAGTAGGCGAAGCTCGAATTCTGCTGCGAGTACATCAGCGGACCCTTGTGGTCGAACACGTTGTTCGCGCCGACAGCAATGGTCGCATCCCACGGAGCCTTGTAGCTCACCTGCAGGTCGTGGAAGGTGTTGGCACCGGTCTTGCGCAGCGGAGCCGCTTCACCGTAGGCGTAACGATCCGGATCGGTGCAGCCGATCGAGATGCAGTCTTCGTTCAGACCCGAGTAGTAACGCGCGGTGTAGTTGACCGAGAAGTCACCCAGCGCCCAGTTGACGTTCAGGTTCGAACGCACGCGGAACAGCGCATCCTGACCGACCAGGCCCATCATGATGTTGTCGCCGGCCGAGTTCTGGTTCTGCTCGTCGTACTTGGACAGGTAGCTGGTCTGCCAGTCGATGTTGAACTGACCGATGGCCAGTTCCGGCAGGCGGTACTTGATGCCCAGATCGTAACCTTCGGTTTCCATCTTGCCGAGGTTGGCGGTGCCGTAGGTGATGGCGCTGATGTGGCCGTCGGCGGCACGGGTCACGCTGCTGCAACGGTCGGTGTTACCCAGCACGTAGCAATCACGCAGGATGCGATCGACGGAGTCGTCGATGATCATGTCGCTGATTTCGTAGCGGTACCAGTCCAGCGAGACGTCCAGACCCTGCACCCAACGCGGGCTCCAGACCAGACCGAAGGTCGTGCTCTTGGAGGTTTCCGGCGACAGGTTCGGGTTCGCACCCGAGATGAACTGGTCGCCCGACTGGCACGGCAGGCTGCCACAGACGTTGCCGCCCTGGCCCAGCTGGGTGTAGTTGGCCGGCGCACCGCCGTTGATGCAGGCCGCACTGCCGGCGACGCTGCCCGGCGCGGTGATGCCGCACGGATCGATGTAACGCTCGAAGCTGGAGCTCAGGCCGCCGTACAGGTCGGCGATGGTCGGAGCGCGGAAGCCCTCGGCGTAGGTGCCGCGGACCAGCAGCTCATCCATCGGACGCCAGGTCAGACCGAACTTGCTGTTGGTGGTGCCACCGAAGTTGCTGTAGTCCGAGTAACGGCTGGCGACATTCAGGGTCAGTTCCTTGGCAAACGCCATGTCGGCCAGGATCGGCACGTTCAGTTCGAGGTAGACCTCGTTCAGATCGTACTCACCACGGGTCGGCTTCTGGCCCAGGCCAGTCGACATGCCCGACTGCGAGAAGGCGTCCGGCACGTAGCTGCCTTCTTCCTTGCGGTGCTCCACGCCCACGGCGAAGCCGAGGTCACCGGCCGGCAGGGTCACGATGGAGCCGGCCAGGTTGGCGGTGAAGCTGGTGGTCTTGGTCACGCCACGAGTGGTGTAGACCGGGAACAGGAAGTCCTGCAGTTCCTGGTTCGCCAGCGAACCCTGGCCATCCACACCGTAGGGCAGCAGCGGGTTCCACGGACGGCAGTCACCCAGGATCGGATCGTCCGCGGTGCCGCAACGGGCGATGCCGTCGGCACCGATGAACGACGGGCCCAGTGCCTGTTCTGCAGCGATCAGGCTCATGTCGCCGTGGTTGGACTTGATCGACTCGTTGCGGTTCCACAGCGCGCCGACGTCCCAATCGAAGGTCTTGCCGGCGAATTCGAAGTAGCCGCTGACGGTCGGCGCAAAGCGCAGGGTCTTCAGCTGGCTTTCGGTGGTGCGCGGCACTTCCCACAGGCGACGACGGAATTCAACCGACTGACGGTTGGCAGCGGCCGGCAGCGGGTTGAAGGCGCTTTCGCCCGACAGCGGCAGGCCCCACGACAGCGACTGGTACGGGTAGCCGGCAATCTGCTGATCGGTGTTGCGCTCGTTGTAGAGCACATCGGCGTTCAGGCTGATGGTGTCAGTAAAGTCATAGGTGCCGTTGACGTACAGCGACTTGCGCTCGGTACCGGTCAGCACGCTCATCTGCTCGTTCGAGTTGGCGTACTCGGCCGGGGTCAGCAGGTGGTAATCAGCCGGATTGTTCGGGTTGCCACCGGCGTTGAGGGTGTACCACTCCGGCTGCGGCTGGTCCTGCGGACGCGGCTTGCAGTCGCCCCACACGCGCGGGTCACACCAGGTGCTGTTCTGGCCAACATTGCTCCAGTCGCCGGCCGGGGTCGAGTTCGGACCCTTGCCGCCGTCACGGCTGAACCAGCGGTCCTTGGCCCACACCGGATCCTGCTTGGAGTATTCGGCCGACAGGGTCATGCTGCCGCGTTCACCGGTAGCGCCCAGGGTCATCGAATACTGCTGGTTTTCACCGTCGCCTTGGTCGTACTGACCGAAATAGACGTTGACTTCACCGCCATCGAAGTTCTTGCGGGTGATCACGTTGACCACGCCGGCAATGGCGTCGGAGCCGTAGATCGAGGAAGCGCCGTCCTTCAGGACTTCGATACGCTCGATGGCCGACATCGGGATCTGGCCCAGGTCCTGGTAACCGGCAGTGGTCGCGCCCAGGCGCTTGCCGTTCATCAGCACCAGGGTGCGCTGGGCGCCCAGGTTACGCAGGTCGACGTAGTAACCGCCCACGTTCTCGCCCGAGGACAGCGAGTCCGAACGCGAGATGGCCGGCGAGCCGGCCGAGGTCAGGTTGTTCAGCACGTCGGCGACGCTCGAGAAGCCCTGCTTTTCCAGGGATTCACGGGTCATCGTCAGGATCGGCTGCTGGGTCTCCATGTTGGCACCGCGGATACGCGAGCCGGTGACCGAGATGCGATCCAGGTCAGTGGTGCCCGCTGCAGCTTCCTGCGCCGAGGCAAAGCTCGGCGCGAGCGCCAGGGCAATACCGGCCGGCAGCAGGCCGAGGCGCACTGCGGGAGTACGGAAATTCATTTTTCTCTCCAAGGTACGTTAGTAGCGTGTTAAACCGCCTCGGAACGTTACGATTGCGTTGCGGTTAATTATTTGCGCGATGCCACCGAAGACTTTGCTGACTTTGGCGGGACAATTCCGCCGGTCTCGCGGAACCCGGACGCCGACTGGCCGTAACGCGCGCGGAAGGCCCGTGCAAAGCTGCAGCAGTTGTCGAAACCGCTGGCCGCCGCGACTTCACCGATCATCATGTCGGTATCACGCAGGAGGTCCGCCGCACGCTCCAGGCGCAGTCTTGCCGAAAGCGACTGCGGGCTTTCTTCGTACAGGCTCTGGAAGGTCTTGGACAGGTACCAGCTGCTGAAGTTGGTCAATTCGGCCAGTTCGCCGATGCGCACCACGCGATGGCTGTTGCCTTCCAGGTACAGGCGGGCGCGCTGCATGCGGCCGAACACCTGCCGCTTCCGGATGCGCGAACGGCCCGGGCAGCGCTGCACACCGGTGGCCAGGGCACGCTGCAGCGAGGCCAGATGCAGCAGCACCGGACGCAGTGCCTGCGCCGGCTGGCCACTGGCCAGGGCGTCGCGCCACAGCCGCAGCGCCACCCGCACTTCACTGCGGCTCATGCTGCCGCGACCGGCGTAGAGGCTGCAGTCGGCCAGTTCGCCCAGCGCGCGCAGCGCGTCCGGGGTCAGGCTCAGTCCGATGCTCAGGCCGTCGCGCCCGGCCTGGATCATCGGCTTGGATTCCTTCTCGAAGGCGATCCACTCACGCTGGCGCAAGCGGAACCTGCCCTCCTTCGACTCCACCCAGGCGCTGCCACGCAGCTGCATCCACACGGTGAAGGTCGTGCCGGCCGTCTGCAGGCTGCCGAGCCGGGCCACACCCAGGCAGGTGGGCAGCGGACCGTCGTCGACGATCTTGTCGAGGTTGAGCGATTGGCCTCGATCGGCCAGGGAAAGCTGACGCATGACTGAGCCGGGTTTGCCGTTACGGGGCTACCGTTTTGCCAAGTCAGGTCGCTGGCGTCAGGAAGGTTCGACGAGTTTCATCCGAAATCATCACGATACCTTCACGAAAGAACCACGAAAGCTACTTTCCTTTCCAGAACAACAGGTTGGAGACTGACAGGAACATCGGACGGGGGCTTTCGGGCAGGGTCATCACGCCAATATCGGCCCCGTCGGCCACCGCGAGCGGCAGGTACAGGGCGCTGCCGTCGGGTTGCGCGCTGAAGCCGTTGCTCGTGCTCAGCCTGTCCGGGTCCAGACAGTACTCGGTGGGCTCGCGGGCGTCGTTGATGCGGGCAAACCCGGTCGCACAGTCGGCGCGATTGGACAGATAGTCCAGGCTCCCGTCGCGCGCCACCGCCCACGCGCGGTAGCGCCAACGGGTGGGACGGTCCTCACTGACCTGCTGGACGCTTTCGGGTGTCAGCCGGGCGTCGGCCGACCACAGGCCACCGGCCGAGAGCCGGGTGAACAACACGCGCTGGCCGGCCGGGTCGAAGCGCGCCTGGGAGACGCCGTCGATCTGTCCCAGCCTCGCCCACGGGGTGACCCGTCGATCAAACAGCGACAACTTCAGCTGTTCGTTCTGGTCGCGCTCCACGACGAGCACATGCGCGTTGTCGCCGGCATACAACGCCTGCAACGGTTGCGCGACGGGCACGGGCAACGCCACCACCTGCTCGTCGCGCGGCGACACCTCGTAGATCACCGGCCGGGCTTGGGCATCGCGACCGGATACCAGCAGGCGGGTGCTGTCCGGCGACCAGTCCGGGGCCTGTCGGGTTTCCGGCAGCAGACCCTCCACCGGTCGCAGCGAGTCGGGCCGGGAAAGGTCGACCCACCACAGCGCGAAGCTGCCGGAGCGGTCCGAGGTGAAGGCGATCTGCCGGCCGTCTGGGGCCAGCATCGGCTGGGCATCGCGCCCACTGGAGGGGAACAGACGCTCGGGCCTACCCGGCCTGCCGTCCACGACCGGCACCCGGAACAGGCCGAACTGCGCGCGCCGATGCACGAATGCCAGCATGTTGTTGTGCCGTGACAGCGCGGGCGATTCGGCGTCATCCACCCCCACGTCGCGCAACGTGCGGCTCTGGGTGTCGAGCTCGTACAGGCGCGACTCGCTGTCCACCCGACGTCCAAACACGATGTTGCGGCTGTCACTGCGCCAGGCCCAGCCGCGGATCTCGGCCAGGTCGTTGGTCAAACGCTCCGGCGCACCACCGCCGGCCGGCATGCGCCACAGATCGCCGATCTGCGGATTGCGTACGAACACGATCCAGCGACCGTCCGGCGAATAGCGCGGTGCGTAATCGAAGCTGTCATCGGCCACCGGGTAATCAATGGCCGTCCACTGCCCGCTGGCGATGTCCAGCACGCGGATGCCCCGATGCGCATAGCGCCCGGCCATGGAGCCGAACAGCATGCCGCGACCGTCCGGGGTCCAGTCGAAGCTGAGCAGTTCCGTGCCGTCGCAGCGGGTCAGGTGCCGGATCGCGCCACCGGTCGCGCTGGCCAGCAGCACCTCGCAGCTGCCTTCCGGCCCAAAGCGGGCAAAGGCGATCTCGCGTCCATCCGGAGACCAGTTCGGGAAGCGGTCGGCATACCCGGCAGGCGTTTCGGCCAGCACCCGGGCCGGCGCATTGCCGGAGGTCTGCAGTTTGATGTTGCTGCCATCCCGGGTTGCGTTCTCGGCCTCGTAGGCCACCTGGGAGCCGTCTGGCGAAACCGTGGGATAGGTCTCAAAGCCCGCTGAAGCGGTGATCAGGCGATAGGGCCGTGGTGGGCTGCCCACCACGCGGCTGCCGTCTTCCAGCACACCGCCGCCCGCCGCGACCGGTGCGCTGCGCTGGCTGAGCAGTGCCGCCATGACCAGCAGTGCGATCGCCATCGTCAGGCCAAGCACCAGGTAGACATAGCGCCGGACGCGCCGCCACAGGCTGCGCGGGCGGGGCGTCCACGCCGCGGCCGGAGGCACCTCGTCCTGAACCGGTACGACGGGTTCAATGGCCGCCTCGGCCGCCGGTTCGGACGAACGCACGGGCTCGCTCACAGGCTGCACCAGGCGATAGCCGGTCTTGGCGATGGTCTCGATATAAACGATGCCGCTCTCGTCGTCGCCCGAGAACGCCTTGCGCAGCTGCGTGACCGCCTGGGTCAGCACGTCATTGGTAGGCAGGGTGTCCGGCCACACCTCGGCGAACAGTTCGTCGCGGCTCACCACCGCGCCCGGAACCCGCATCAAGGCCTTCAGGACACCCAGCGCCTTCGGGGTAAGACGACGCGGACGACGCGCACCGGGCACGACCACTTCACGCAGGGACAGCGTGACCGTGCATTCGCCGATCAGGATCACATCGGCAGGCGTTGTCTCACTCGCGGGGCTGATCATTCCATTAGTACGCAAAACAACTGTGACAACAGGAACGCAGCCTTCATCCAATCATGTGCTGATCAACGAACCGCCAGATTCCGCAAACGGCGTAGCTGCCTGAAGCAAATACACCGAAGGGCGCGAATACTAGCCTATGCCGGTTAACTGCGCCTGTGCGTGCAGACAACATCAGGCTCTCTCTCGCCGACGAAAACCCATAAATTGCTGCACTATTCGCGCCTTCGGGCGCGAAATTTTTATGTGGCATTCAGTTTTTTATTAGCCAACATTCAGTTTCGTGCACGCCTGAGCATGGTCAGTCCGACCAGCCGCGACACCACCAGCGCTACGTACATCACGCCCGCGAACTGTTCCAGCATCACCAGTGCACGTGCCTGCGGGTGCACCGGCACCACGTCACTCAACCCTACACCGGACAACAAGCTGAAGCTCAGATAAAGCAGCTCCATCCAGGTGCGCAGTTCGCTCTCGCTGCTGGCGACAAAACTGCCAGGGAACCATTGCTGACAGACCGCGAATGCGAACGCGAAGCCCCAGGCCAGCAGGGTGAAGGTCGCCCCTGCGGCAAAAAGCTCATCACGGGTGACCTTGTGGTCCTGGAGCATGTAAGCGATGAGACTGCCGGCGGTGTAGAAGTACAACAGCGACTCAAGCAGCTGCGCGGTAATGACCAGCGCGGGCCGCCCCAGCAGCGCGCCGGTGATCGAGAAGATCACCGACGGAATCGCCAGCAGCAGCGCCAGCCACATGCCCAGCGGGCTGCGCCTCACCACCCACAGCGCCAGCCCGAGCACCGCGATGCCGAACGCACCGAACAGCGCGCGACTGGCCCCTGCCTCGTCCATGGCCGGGTACAGCAGCACCCCCAGCAGCTGTACGGCGAGCAGCCAGGCCGAAGGGTGACGGCGGGCAATGGCCAGCCACTTGGTGGTCCGTGCAATGCCCATCGCCTCTCCGCCCCTGGTAATGGGCGCAGATTAGCCCGGAACCGGCCCCGACGGGATGACGGCGGCGTGCCCGCGCACATCCTGGCTGATCTTCATCGAACAGAAGTGCGGTCCGCACATGGAGCAGAAGTGCGCCTCCTTGTGTGCGTCCTTGGGCAGGGTCTCATCGTGGAATTCGCGGGCCCTCTCGGGGTCCAGCCCCAGGTTGAACTGATCCTCCCAGCGGAACTCGAAGCGCGCCTTGCTGAGTGCGTTGTCCCGCACCTGTGCACCGGGGTGGCCCTTGGCGAGGTCGGCCGCATGCGCTGCGATCCTGTAGGCCATCATGCCGTCGCGGACATCCTCCCGGTTGGGCAGGCCCAGATGCTCCTTGGGCGTGACATAGCAGAGCATCGCCGTACCGTACCAGCCGATCATCGCCGCACCGATGGCACTGGTGATGTGGTCATAGCCCGGCGCGATGTCGGTGGTCAAAGGACCCAGCGTATAGAACGGAGCCTCGCCGCACTCGCGCAACTGCTTGTCCATGTTCTCCCTGATCAGCTGCATCGGCACGTGACCCGGGCCTTCGATGATCGTCTGCACGTCATGTTTCCAGGCGATCTTCGTCAGTTCACCCAGTGCTTCAAGCTCACCGAACTGGGCCGCGTCGTTGGCGTCGGCAATGCAGCCGGGGCGCAGGCCATCACCCAGCGAGAAGCTGACGTCATAGGCCTTCATGATGTCGCAGATCTCTTCGAAGTGGGTGTGCAGGAAGTTCTCGCGCCCATGTGCCAGACACCATTTGGCCATGATGGAACCGCCCCGCGACACGATGCCGGTGACGCGCTGCGCCGTGAGTGGCACCAGATCCTTGAGCACACCGGCATGGATGGTGAAGTAGTCCACGCCCTGCTCGGCCTGCTCGATCAGGGTGTCGCGGAACACGGCCCAGTTGAGGTCCTCGGCGCGGCCATCCACTTTTTCCAGTGCCTGGTAGATCGGCACCGTACCAATGGGCACCGGTGAGTTGCGGACAATCCATTCGCGGGTTTCGTGGATGTGTTTTCCGGTCGACAGATCCATCACCGTGTCGGCCCCCCAGCGGATCGCCCACACCAGCTTCTCCACCTCCTCGGCGATGCCGGAGGACACCGCACTGTTGCCGATGTTGGCGTTGACCTTGGTAAGGAAGTTGCGCCCGATGATCATCGGTTCGAGTTCGGGATGATTGATGTTGCACGGCAGGACGGCACGGCCGCGCGCGATCTCGTCACGCACGAATTCCGGCGTGATCCGTGCCGGCAGCGACGCGCCAAACGACTGCCCTGGATGCTGGCGGCGCAGCGCCGCATCGGCCACCTCGTCCAGCCGCTGGTTCTCTCGGATCGCAACGAACTCCATCTCCGGGGTGATGATGCCGCGCCGCGCGTAGTGCATCTGGGTGACGTTGCCCCCGGGGAACGCGCGTCGCGGCGTGGTCCGCGCGGGGAAGCGCACCGCGTCCAGGCGCGCATCCAGCGCGCGCGACTGCCCGAAGGCCGAGCTCAGTCGGTCCAGCGTCGTGGTGTCGCCGCGTTCGGCCAGCCATGGGGCACGCAGCGCGACCAGCCCCAGAGAAAGGTCGATCCGTACGTCCGGATCCGTGTAGGGACCGGACGTGTCGTACACCGTCAGTGGCCGGTTCTCTCCCCCACCGAAGCTGTCGGGCGTGCGCGCCTGTGCGATCTCGCGCATCGGCACCTGCAGGTCCGGCCGCGAGCCGGGTACGTGAACTTTGCGCGAGCCGGATATCGGCTGGGTCACCGACTCTGAAAGCGCCTGGGTCTGCTGCTGAAGGGTGGAAGGGTGTGCGTTCATGGGGCCTCGTCCTGGATCGATTTCCGCGCGGGACTGCACGGAAAGGACGAAGCGGCGGCGCACGGCCAACGCAACGCGGACGGTCTTCGGGTGCGGGGACCCTGCGGCGCGGTGCATCGGCAGATACGAAGCTTCCCTACGCCGGTATGAGCCGGATCAGGTTCGATGGGACTGTCTCAACCGTGGCCGGATGGCCGCGGTACCCCCGCTTCAGGGCGTATTGGACCACACCTGCCCGGCGGCGTGAACAGGCCGCTGACGTGCGGCTGGCTAGACTTCCCGCGCCGGCCCGCACGCGGCGGCCCGCCTTCTGTACGGAGATTCCGCCATGGTGTTCCGCATCTCCATCGCCCTGGTGCTTGCGCTGGTCCTGCTCGCCGGCTTGCTGCCCGGGCCCTTCAATGACGTGGTGCAGGGCGGCGTCGCGCAGATCATCAAAAGCGCCGGCTGGCTGTACCTGCTGATCGTGTTCATCACCCTGTCCTTCCTGCTGTACCTCGCTTTCGGGCGACTGGGTTCGCTGCGCATCGGCGGTGAAGACGCTGAGCCGGAGTTCTCCAACGCCAGCTGGATGGCGATGCTGTTCGCCGCCGGCATGGGCATCGGCCTGGTGTTCTGGGGCGCGGCGGAGCCGATCTCGCACTTCGTCAAGCCGCCCGAAGGCCTGCCGCCGCAGAGCATGGAATCGGCGCGCGCTTCAATGCGGTACGCGTTCTTCCACTGGGGTCTGCATCCTTGGGCGATCTATGCGTTGATCGGGTTGGCGATGGCGTGGTTCCAGTTCAACCGCAACGGACGTGGCCGCATCAGCGACCTGCTGCAGCCGTTGATCGGGGCGCACCATCGCGGCTGGATCGGCACCGTGGTCGACGTGGCGGCGGTGGTGGCCACTGCGATTGGCGTGGCCACCACGCTGGGATTCGGCACCGTGCAGATCGCTGCCGGCCTGGAACGGGTGTTCGGCATCACGTCTTCGCCCGCCGTGCAGTTGACCGTGATCGCCGTTGCGTTCGTGTTGTACATGGCCTCCACCACCACCGGCGTGCACCGTGGCATCAAGTGGTTGTCCAACATCAACCTCGGCCTGGCCGCGTTGCTGCTGGCACTGATCCTGGTGCTCGGTCCCACCGGCTTCATCTTCGACACCTTCACCACCACGGTGGGGTCCTACCTCAATCAGCTGGTGACGATGAGCCTGCGCATGTCGCCGTTCTCGGGCAGCACCTGGGTGGCGGACTGGACCATCTTCTACTGGGCGTGGTGGATCGCCTGGGCACCGTTCGTGGGTTCCTTCATTGCGCGCGTTTCACTGGGCCGCAGCATCCGCGAGTTCGTGCTGGGCGTGGTGATCGCGCCGAGCATTCTGGGCTTCCTGTGGTTCTCGGTATTCGGCGGTACTGCACTGTGGTCGCAGATCTTCGGCCACGTGGACCTTGCCCAGGCATTGAGCAACGGCTACGAGACGGTGCTGTTCACCATGTTCGACAGCCTGCCGATGCCGGCAGTGCTGTCGGTGGTGGCGTTGATCCTGCTGATGATCTTCTTCGTGACCTCGGCGGACTCGGCGGTGCTGGTGTTGGCGACGTTGTCCACGGATGAGGCGGGTGACCCGCCGTTGTCGCGCAAGGTGACCTGGGGCGTATGTATCGCCTTGATTGCCGGTGCGCTGTTGTTGGCGGGTGGACTGGATGCGCTGCAGGGAATGATCACCATCAGTGCCCTGCCCTTCGCGTTGTTGATGCTGCTGGTGATGGTGTCCCTATATCGCGTGTTGGATATGGAATACAACCTGCAGCGGCGTCGTGCGCAGCGCGCGCGCCGGATGATGGATGCGTGGATCGAACGCGAGATTGCCGCGCAGGAAGAGACGCGGGATGAGGCGGCGCGGGCGGACTCGTGAGGGGGTTTTGGGTCCGCATCGCGCAATCCATCGGGGAATGCCATCGGGTAGCCCCCGGAGAGACACTCCACGGCATGGATGCCGTGGAGTAGCCTACATGGACGTACTTGCGGCGTGTCTCGGAGCGGGGCTGCCCGATGGCATTCCCGCACGGAACATCAGAGACGCCGCCTTACGCGCGGACTCAGTACCCCGCCGCCTGACCGTCCTTGCGGCTTTCGGACGCGCCGTAGTACACGCCGGTCTCCGGGTCGCGCAGGATCGCCTGGTAGCCGCCATACGGGCCGTCGGCGAAGGTGACCTTGTGGCCCTTGCGCATCAGTGCGCGCACGGTTTCATACGGGAAGCCGGTTTCCAGGTTGATCTCGCCGCCATCGCTCATCGCCGTGGCCTGCCCGGTCGGTTCCGTCGAGCCCTCATGCTGGATGCGCGGCGCGTCCCCCGCTTCCTGCAGGTTCATGCCGAAGTCCACCATGTTCATCACGATCTGCGCATGGCCCTGCGGCTGCATCGCGCCGCCCATCACGCCAAAGCTCATCCACGGCTTGCCGTCCTTGGTCACGAAGCCCGGAATGATCGTCTGGAACGGGCGCTTGCCCGGCGCGTAGCCGTTTGGGTGGTCCTTCTGCAGCACGAACATCTCGCCGCGGTCCTGCAGGATGAAGCCCAGCCCCGGCGGGGCCATGCCGCTGCCCATGCCGCGATAGTTCGACTGGATCAGCGACACCATCATGCCGTCCGCATCGGCCACCGTCATGTAGATCGTGTCGCCTTCCTGCAACTGCTTCGGCGTGCCCGGCTGCACTTCTTTCAACGCCTTGTCCATGGAGATCAGCTTGCGGCGCTCAGCCGCATACTCCTTCGAAACCAGCCTGGCGACCGGGGCCGGATGGAACGCCGGATCCGTGTAGAAGCGCGCGCGGTCGGCGAAGGCCAGCTTCTTGGCTTCGGTGAACAGGTGCACATGTTCGGGCGAACCAAACGCGATCTTCGAAAAGTCGTAGCCTTCCAGCACGTTGAGGATCTGCAGCGCGGCAATGCCCTGGCTGTTCGGCGGCAGCTCCCACACGTCGTAGCCGCGGTAATTGCTGCTGACCGGCTCCACCCACTCGCCATGGTGGCTGGCCATGTCCTCGTAGCTCAGGAAGCCGCCGTTGGCCTTGAAGTAGGTACCGATGGTGCGCGCGATATCGCCCTTGTAGAACGCGTCGCGGCCGCCCTGGGCAATCTGCTCCAGCGTGTTGGCCAGGTTCGGATTCTTCCACAGCTCGCCCTTGCGCGGGGCGTGGCCGTTGATCGTGAACTGTTCGCTGAATCCCGGATACTTCGACAGGCGCGGCACCGAGCGGTCCCAGTAGTACGCAATCACTTCCGCCACCGGATGCCCTTCGCGCGCATAGCGGATCGCCGGCGCGAGATTCTCGGTCATCGGCTTGCGGCCAAAGCGCTCATGCAGCGCGAACCAGCCGTCAACCGCGCCCGGCACCGACACCGGCAGCGGCCCGGTTGCGGGAATTTCCTTCAGGCCGCGGCGCTGGAACTCGCCCAGGGTCAGTGACTTCGGCGAGCGGCCCGAGCCGTTGTAGCCGTAGAGCTTCTGTGTCTTCGGGTCCCATACGATCGCGAACAGGTCGCCGCCGATGCCGTTTCCGGTCGGCTCCATCAGCCCCAGCGCCGCGTTGGCGGCAATCGCGGCGTCCATCGCCGAGCCGCCTCCCTTCATCACATCCAGCGCGATCTGGGTCGCCAGCGGCTGCGAGGTGGCCGCCATCGCATGCGGCGCGATCACTTCGGAACGGGTGGCAAAGTCACGGCCGGTCACCCGGTCAGCGGCGGTGGACAACGTCGGCAGGGCGCACAGCAGGGCAGCGGCCAGCAGGCCGCGGGCAAGGGATCGGGACACGAAGAATTCCTGAGGATGGTTGCAGAGCGATGGTCGCCGCAGCGGCGTTCGCCGCACATCCGACATTGGTCATGTACGACACACCCTCCTACCGATAATCCGCGCGGAAACCTGCCTTCAATACTTGAATCCTGGTTCACGGGAACACTTTCACCCGCAACCATCCTTATGCGACAACGGTTTGCGCTGGATACAGGCGAAACTGTTGGAAATTGTCCCTGCACGGTTGACACCGCCAAAACCGCTGTGGTTTTCTCGATCACATGTTGCGACGCCACACGCCCATCCACGAATCCATCGAGCACGCCAGCCCTGGTGCGGCCTCGATCCGTTCGCTCCTTGTACTCGTACTTATTACCCAGCCCACAGGTGCGGGACGGATCGGCGTGTAAGCAGTACTGCCAGCAATCCATCAGAACCCGCACCGGTCCCGGCGCGGGTTTTTTCGTTTCAGAACCCTTCGTTTTCGTTTCCCCCTCCCAAAGGACCACCCCGATGAGCACCAACGACCTGCCCCAGATCAAGATCGCTGTAGTCGGCTACGGCAGCCAGGGCCGCGCCCACGCACTGAATCTGCGTGAATCCGGTTTCGACGTGGTGATTGGCCTGCGTCCGGGCGGTCCGACCGAGATCAAGGCGCAGGCCGATGGTTTCACCGTCAAGGCACCCGCCGACGCGGTGAAGGACGCCGACCTGGTCGCCGTGCTGACCCCGGACATGGTGCAGAAGAAGCTCTACGAAGAAGTGCTGGCCCCGAACATGAAACAGGGCGCGGTGCTGCTGTTCGCGCACGGCCTGAACGTGCACTTCAACATGATCGCTCCGCGCGAAGACCTGGACGTGGTGCTGGTCGCGCCCAAGGGCCCGGGCGCGCTGGTGCGCCGCGAGTACGAGATCGGCCGTGGCGTGCCGTGCATCTGGGCGGTGTACCAGGACAAGAGCGGCAAGGCGTCCGAATACGCGCTGGCCTATGCGGCCGGCCTGGGTGGTGCGCGCGCCAACCTGATCCAGACCACCTTCAAGGAAGAAACCGAAACCGATCTGTTCGGCGAGCAGGCGGTGCTGTGCGGCGGTGCCTCGGCGCTGGTCCAGGCCGGCTTTGAAACCCTGGTCGAAGCCGGTTACCAGCCGGAAATCGCCTACTACGAAGTGCTGCACGAACTGAAGCTGATCGTCGACCTGTTCTACGAAGGCGGCATCACCCGCATGCTGGAATTCATCTCCGAAACCGCGCAGTACGGCGACTACGTGAGCGGACCGCGAGTGATCGATGCCGGCACCAAGGAGCGCATGAAGGCGGTGCTGGCCGACATCCAGGACGGCACCTTCACCAAGAACTGGGTAGCCGAGTACGAGGCGGGCCTGCCGAACTACAACAAGTTCAAGCAGGCCGACCTGGAACACCCGATTGAAAAGGTAGGCAAGGAACTGCGCGCCAAGATGGTCTGGTTGCAAAGTCAAGCCGCGTAACCGCGCGGCCTCCCCCACCGCTTCAGAAAGGTTCCCGCATGAACACCTCCGCACACAGCACCGCGCCCCGCAACGGCGCTCGCTGGTTGACGCAGGCCCTGGAAGCCGAAGGCGTGGACACGCTGTTCGGCTATCCGGGCGGCACCATCATGCCCTTCTACGACGCACTGGTAGATTCCAGGCTCAAGCACATCCTGGTCCGTCACGAACAAGGCGCGGCGCTGGCCGCCAACGGCTACGCCCGCGCCAGCGGCAAGGTCGGCGTATGCGTGGCCACGTCCGGCCCCGGTGCGTCCAACCTGGTCACCGGCATCGCAGATGCCATGCTCGATTCGGTGCCCATGGTCTGCATCACCGGCCAGGTCGCCACCCCGCTGCTGGGCACCGACGCGTTCCAGGAACTGGACGTGTTCGGACTGACCCTGCCGATCGTCAAGCACAGCTGGCTGGTGCGCTCGGTCGACGACCTGCCACACGTGGTCCGCGAGGCCTTCCGCATCGCCCGCGAGGGCCGTCCCGGGCCTGTGCTGATCGACCTGCCCAAGGACGTGCAGATCGCCGATGCCAGCCATCTGCCGGTGCACGTCCCGGAAACCGTGAATCCGCCGGCCGCGCCGCGCAACGAAGCTTTGGCCGAGGCGCTGGCAGCGATTGCCGCAGCCGAGAAGCCGGTGATCTACGGCGGCGGCGGCATTGCCCTGGGCGATGCAGTCGAGGACTTCCGCACGTTTGTAGACACCACCGCCATCCCCACCGTGCTGACCCTGCGCGGCCTGGGTGCGCTGCCGGCGCAGCATCCGCATTACCTGGGCATGCTGGGCATGCACGGCACCCGCGCGGCCAACATGGCGGTGCAGGAAAGCGACCTGCTGGTGGTCGTGGGCGCACGCTTTGATGACCGCGCCACCGGCAAGCTGGCCGAGTTCGCGCCGTTCGCACGCGTGATCCACATCGACGCCGACGCCTATGAGATATCCAAGCTGCGCAGCGCCGACATCGCCGTCCCCGGCAACGTCGGCACCGCGCTGCGCACGTTGACCGCCGGTGTGGAAAGCGCCCCCGCCGGCCAGCAGGCCTGGCGCAAGCGCTGTGCGGGCAACCGCGAGCGTTTCGCCGCCCGCTACGACGCACCGGGCAACCATATCTACGCGCCGGCGCTGCTGAAGCGCCTGAGCGAGGTTGCCCCGGCCAACGCGATCATCGCCTGCGATGTCGGCCAGCATCAGATGTGGGTCGCCCAGCACTGTCGCTTCAATCATCCGCGCAATCACCTGACCAGCGGCGCGCTGGGCACGATGGGCTTCGGCCTGCCGGCGGCGATGGGCGCGCAGTTCGCCTGCCCCGACCGCACCGTGGTGCTGGTCTCCGGCGACGGCAGCTTCATGATGAACGTGCAGGAACTGGCCACCATTGCCCGCTGCCGCCTGCCGGTAAAGATCGTGCTGCTGGACAACAGTTCGCTGGGCATGGTGCGGCAGTGGCAGGAACTGTTCTTCGCCGAGCGCTACAGCGAGATCGACCTGTCCGACAACCCGGATTTCGCCGCGCTGGCCAAGGTGTTCGGTATTCCGGCCACCCGCATCGAAGCCCGCGACGACGTCGAAGGCGGACTGGCCGCGCTGCTGGCGGAGCCGGGTCCAGCCCTGCTGCACGTGGCCATCGATGCCCGCGCCAACGTCTGGCCGCTGGTCCCGCCCAACAATGCCAACAGCACCATGCTGGACAGCAACCCCGCTCACCAGACCCAGGAGATTCCCAATGCAATACCGGCTTGACCTGGTGCTGGTTCCCGCCGAAGGCGCGCTGCTGCGCGTGATCGGCATGGCCGAACGCCGCGGCTTTGCGCCGCGCGCGATCGCCGGCGCGCCCAATGCCGCCGACGACGGCCGCTGGCACCTGCAGCTGGTGGTGGACGGCAGCCGCCCGCCGGAGACGTTGTGTCGCCAGATCGAGAAGATCTACGACTGTGTTTCGGTGCGGATCAGTGCGCTGGGGGAGAGCAATGCGGGCTAGCCGCGCCCCGCAGGAACCGGATGTAGGCGACGTAAGCGTTGCCGATGTGCTGGCCGCGCAGGCGCGGCTGCGCCGGTTCCTGCCGCCCACGCCGCTGCATTATGCAGAGCGGTTCGGCACCTGGCTGAAACTGGAGAATCTGCAGCGCACCGGTTCCTACAAGGTCCGTGGCGCATTGAACGCGCTGCTGGCCGGGCGCGAGCGCGGCGACGAGCGGCCGGTGATCTGCGCCTCGGCCGGCAACCACGCCCAGGGCGTGGCCTGGTCCGCGTACCGGTTGAACATCCCGGCCATCACGGTGATGCCGCATGGTGCCCCTTCGACCAAGATCGCCGGAGTGGCCCACTGGGGCGCTACGGTCCGCCAGCACGGCAACAGTTACGACGAAGCCTACGCCTTTGCCCGGCAGCTGGCCGAACAGAACGGCTACCGTTTCCTGTCGGCGTTTGACGATGCCGACGTGATCGCCGGCCAAGGCACGCTGGGCATCGAACTGGCTGCGCACGCACCGGACGTGGTGATCGTGCCGATTGGCGGTGGCGGCCTCGCCTCGGGTGTGGCGCTGGCGCTGAAGTCACAGGGCGTGCGCATCGTCGGGGCCCAGGTGGAAGGCGTGGATTCCATGGCCCGCGCGATCAATGGCGACGTGCGCGAAATCGCCCCGGCGGCCACGCTCGCCGACGGCGTGAAGGTGAAGATTCCAGGTTTCCTGACCCGTCGCCTGTGCGGTGCGCTGCTGGACGACGTGGTGATCGTGCGCGAAGCCGAGCTGCGCGAAACCCTGGTGCGGCTGGCGCTGGAAGAACATGTCATTGCCGAAGGAGCGGGCGCACTGGCCCTGGCCGCAGGTCGCCGCGTGGCCGGCAAGCGCAAGTGCGCGGTGGTCTCCGGCGGCAACATCGATGCGGCTGTACTTGCGCAGTTGCTGTGCGAGGTGCGCCCGCGCGCGCCGCGCAAGCCGCGACGACGCAGCAGTGAGCGCCCGCGACTACCGACCGGGTCGGACCGCGAGACCGCGTTGGCCGGCCAACGGCCGGCGCTACCGACCCCCACCCTTACTTCTTCATCTTCACTTCCTACCCATTCCAGCACCCCTGTCGAGGAGACCTCCTGGTGACTACGCCCAACTCCCCCCGCATTCGAATTTTTGACACCACCCTGCGCGATGGCGAGCAATCCCCCGGTTGCAGCATGAGCCCGCAGCAGAAGCTGGTCATGGCCCGCGCCCTGGACGAACTGGGTGTGGACGTCATTGAAACCGGCTTCCCGGCCAGTTCCCAGTCCGACCGGGACGCCATGGCTCTGATCGGCCGTGAGGTGCGCCGCCCGACCCTGGCGGTGCTGTCGCGCTGCCTGCAGGCCGACATCGAGACCTCGGCCAAGGCGCTGGAAGCGGCCGCCAATGCGCGCCTGCACGTATTCCTGTCGACCAGCCCGCTGCACCGCGAGCACAAGCTGCGCATGACCCGCGAGCAGGTGCTGGAGTCGGTACATCGCCATGTCAGCCTGGCCCGCAGCTGCATCGACGACGTAGAGTTCTCCGCCGAGGACGCCACCCGCACCGAAGAAGACTTCCTGATCGAGGTCGCCCGCGTGGCGGCCGCCGCCGGTGCCACCACCATCAACCTGCCGGACACGGTCGGCTTCACCACCCCGGAAGAGATCCGCGGCATGTTCCAGCGGGTGATCGCCGGGGTACCGGACAGCGACCGCATCATCTTCAGCGCGCACTGCCACAACGACCTGGGCCTGGCCGTCGCCAATTCGCTGGCAGCCATCGAAGGCGGTGCCCGCCAGGTGGAATGCACCATCAATGGCATCGGCGAACGCGCCGGGAACTGCTCGCTGGAAGAGCTGGCGATGGTGCTGAAGGTCCGCAATGCCTTCTATGAGGAAGACACCCGCATCAATACCCCGCGCATCGTCTCCACCTCGCAGCTGCTGCAGCGTCTGGTCGGCATGCCGGTCCAGCGCAACAAGGCGATCGTGGGCGCCAACGCGTTCGCGCATGAATCGGGCATCCACCAGCACGGCATGCTGCGTCACCGTGGCACCTACGAAATCATGCGGCCGGAAGACGTGGGCTGGGAGAACTCGCAGATGGTGCTGGGCCGCCACAGCGGCCGCGCCGCCGTCGAAGCGCGTCTGCGTGCACTGGGCTTCTGGCTGGAAGAGGAAGAGCTGAAGCTGGTGTTCGAGCAGTTCAAGGCGCTGTGCGAACAGCAGCGCGTGGTCACCGACGCCGACCTGCAGGCACTGATGCAGGGCAGCAGCAACCAGAACGGCTACCGCCTGGCCTCGATGACCATCAGCGATGTCGGCAGCCGCGCCAATGCGCTGGTCGAACTGTCCGATCCGGACGGAAACCGCGTGGCCGAAACCGCGCAGGGTGATGGCCCGGTGGACGCGCTGTTCGGTGCGCTGTCGGCCGCCACCGGCGTGCAGCTGCATCTGGACAGTTATCACGTGCACAGCGTGGGCATCGGGGCCGATGCACGCGGCGAAGCCAACCTGAGCGTGCGCCATGAGGGCGTGGAGTACGAAGGCACCGGCACCAGCCGTGACATCATCGAGGCTTCGGCGCTGGCCTGGCTGGACGTGGCCAACCGCCTGCTGCGCCAGCGCCAGGTCACGGCCGAACAGCCTGCCGCCACCGCCGCTGCCTGACCCCTATTCCTGCAAGGCCACGCTCCAGATGAACGAGCCCATGAACCCAGCACCCCGCACCCTGTACGACAAACTGTGGGACGACCACGTGGTCGTGCCTGAATCGGACAGCGCGCCCGCCGTGCTGTACATCGACCTGCACCTGATCCACGAAGTGACCTCGCCGCAGGCCTTCACCGAGCTGCGCCAGCGCGGTCTCGCGCCGCGTCGCCCGGACCGCACCAAGGCCACCATGGACCACTCCACCCCGACCCTGCCCGCGCGCAGTGACGGCAGCCTGCCTTATGCCAGCGCCGCTTCCGAAGCGCAGGTCGAGACCCTGGCTCGCAACTGCGCCGAGTACGGCATCGAGCTGTTCGACATGCAGTCGGCCAACCGCGGCATCGTGCATGTGATCGCGCCCGAGCAGGGTTTCACCCAGCCCGGCATGACCATCGTCTGTGGTGACAGCCACACCTCCACCCACGGCGCGTTCGGTTCGCTGGCGTTTGGCATCGGCACCAGTGAAGTCGGCCACGTGCTGGCCACCCAGTGCCTGCTGCAGCGGAAAGCCAAGACCATGGCGATCACCGTCGACGGCCCGCTGCCGCGCGGCGTGGGAGCCAAGGATGTGGTGCTGCACATCATCGGCGTAATTGGCGTCAACGGCGGCACCGGTCACGTGCTGGAATTCCGCGGCAGCACCATCGAGGCGATGGACATGGAACAGCGCATGACCTTGTGCAACATGTCCATCGAGGCCGGCGCACGGGCCGGCATGGTCGCCCCTGACCAGGTCACCTTTGACTGGGTTGCGGCCACTCCGCGCGGCCCCAAGGGTGCGGATTTCGACACCGCCGTGGCCGCCTGGTCGCAACTGCGCAGCGATCCGGGCGCGCGCTTTGACAGCGAAGTGCAGATCAATGCCGCCGACATCCGCCCGACCCTGACCTGGGGCACCCACCCCGGCACCGCGATCGCGGTGGACCGTCCCATTCCGGCAGCCAACGACACCGCCGACCAGAAGGGCCTGGACTACATGCAGTTCCAGGCCGGCCAGACCCTGGCCGGCACGCCGGTCGACGTGGTCTTCGTCGGCTCCTGCACCAACGGCCGCCTGAGCGACATGCGTGAAGTGGCGCAGGTGCTGCGCGGCCGCCGCGTCGCCAGCGGCGTGCGCATGCTGGTGGTACCCGGTTCGGAGATCGTCAAACGCGAGGCCGAAGCCGAGGGCATTGACGTGATCGTGCGCGACGCCGGTGCCGAATGGCGCGAACCCGGCTGCTCGATGTGCATCGCCATGAACGGCGACCTGGTCGCCCCCGGCCAGCTGGCGGTGAGCACCAGCAACCGCAACTTCGAGGGTCGCCAGGGTCCGGGCTCACGCACCCTGCTGGCCTCGCCGATGACCGCCGCCTGGGCGGCCGTGAACGGGCGCGTCGCCGACACCCGCGAGCTGTTCGCCCAGGAGGTGGCCTGATGAGCGGCTTCCGCACCCTGACCTCGGCCAGCGTGGTGCTGCGCCAGACCAACATCGACACCGACCAGATCATTCCGGCGCGGTTCCTGTCCACCACCGAACGCGCCGGCCTCGGCCGCAACGCCTTCAACGACTGGCGCTGGCAGGCCGACGGCAGCCCGGTAGCCGACTTTGCCTTCAACCAGCCGCACAACGCCGGTCGCAGCATCCTGCTGGCCGGGCGCAACTTTGGCTGCGGCTCCTCGCGCGAACACGCGCCGTGGGCGCTGACCGACCTGGGCCTGCGCGCGATTGTCAGCAGTGAGATCGCCGACATCTTCCGCGGCAACTCGCTGAAGAACGGCCTGCTGCCGATCGTGCTGGCCGAGGCCGATGTACAGTCGCTGATGCAGCGACCAGACGACGAACTGACCATCGACGTGGCCGCACGCGAGCTGCGTACCCCCGACGGCCGGGTCTTCTCTTTCCCTCTGGACGGCTTCTCGCAGACCTGTCTGCTGGAAGGCGTGGACCAGTTGGGGTATCTGTTGGGTCGCATCCCTGAAATCGAACGTTACGAGAGTGAGCATGCACGCTGAGATTGTTGTACTGCCCGGTGATGGCATCGGCCCCGAAGTCGCCGCCGCCGCTGTTGCCGTTCTGAAGTCCATCGCCGAACGCTTCAACCACCGCTTCACCTTCAGCGAGCACGACATCGGTGGCATCGCCATCGACCGTCATGGCGAACCCCTGCCGGCCAGCACCCTGGCCGCCTGCAAGTCCGCCCAAGCCGTACTGCTCGGGGCGGTCGGCGGTCCCAAGTGGTCCGACCCCAATGCCAAAGTGCGCCCCGAGCAGGGCCTGCTGGCCATTCGCAAAGCATTGGGCCTGTACGCCAACCTGCGCCCGGTGCGCACCCATGACGCCGCGCTGGGCGCATCGCCGATCAAGGCCGAGCTGCTCAAGGACGTGGACTTCGTGGTGGTGCGCGAACTCACCGGCGGCATCTACTTCGGCGACAAGACCCGCGACGCCGACAGTGCCAGCGACCTGTGCCGCTACACCGTCACCGAGATCGAGCGCGTGCTGCGCAGCGCCTTCACGCTCGCCCGCCAGCGCCGCGGCAAGGTCACCTCCGTGGACAAGGCCAACGTACTGGAAACCTCGCGCCTGTGGCGCGACGTCGCCGCGCGCATCGGCCGCGAGGAATTCCCGGACGTGGCGCTGGAGCACCAGCTGGTCGATTCAATGGCCATGCACCTGCTGGCCAAGCCGCGCGAGTACGACGTGATCGTGACCGAGAACATGTTCGGCGACATCCTGACCGACGAAGCGTCGATGCTGGCCGGTTCGTTGGGACTGCTGCCGTCGGCGTCGCTGGGTGAGCCGGGTGCCGTGGGCATCTATGAGCCGATTCATGGGTCTGCGCCGGATATCGCCGGCAAGGGCATCGCCAATCCGTACGCCACCATTTTCAGCGCCGCGATGTTGTTGCGGTATTCGTTGGGGTTGGAGGCGGAGGCGGCAGCGGTTGAGGCCGCGGTGCATGCGGCGTTGGATGATGGGGTGTTTACTACGGATCTGGCCGCGAAGGGCAATGCGGTGAGTACCGCGCAGGCGACCGAGGCGGTGTTGGCTCGGTTGCAGTGACGGATGCGCCGGCCCTTGGCCGGCGTTTTCGTTTGGTTTGAATGCGTTACCGGGCGCTGGGGATTTCACGGCCGTCGTCTGTCGACCGACGCTACCAAAGCAGCATCCCGGACATTCCCGCATTTGGATCCGTAGCGCGCGAGCCATCGGGGGCGGGGGCCGGATGTCCTCCGGAGGGACACTCCACGGCATGGATGCCGTGGAGTAGCCTACATGGACGTACTTGCGGCGTGTCCCGGAGCGAGGGCGTCCGGCCCCCGCCCCGCACGGAAAAATCAAAGCGCCGGCGTTTAGCGCGATGCCAGAATCAACGCGCTTCGCCCGGTTTCACCCGGAACCACGCCGCGTACAGCGCCGGCAGGAACACCAGGGTCAGCACGGTGCCAACAATCAGGCCGCCCATGATCGAGATCGCCATCGAGCCGTAGAACGCGCTGCGTGACAGCGGAATCATCGCCAGCACCGCCGCCAGCGCCGTCAGCACGATCGGACGGAAACGCCGCACCGTCGCGTCGATGATCGCGTGCCAGCGGTCATGCCCCGCATCGATGTCCTGCTGGATCTGGTCGATCAGGATCACCGAGTTGCGCATGATCATGCCTGCCAGCGCAATCGTGCCCAGCAGCGCCACGAACCCGAACGGCGCGCGGAACAGCAGCAGGAACAGGGTAGCCCCGATGATGCCCAGCGGTGCCGTCACCAGCACCATCGCCGCCCGCGAGAAGCTGCGCAGCTGCAGCATCAGCAAGGTCGCCACCACGATCAGGAACAGCGGCATGCCGGCCTTGATCGAGTCCTGGCCGCGGGCCGAATCCTCCACCGTGCCGCCGGTCTCGAGCAGATAGCCGTGCGGCAGCTCCGCGCGGATGCCGTCCAGCGTCGGCAGAATCTGCTGCACCACGTCCAGCGCCTGGCTGCCATCACCGATGTCCGCACGCACCGTCACCGTCGGCAGGCGATTGCGGTGCCAGATGATGCCGTCCTCGAACACGTATTCCAGGCGCGCCACCTGCGACAGCGTCACCGAGGTGCCACTCTGGGTGGGGATCGCCAGGCTGCCCAGCATGTCCAGCCGGATGCGCTCATTGTCCGGCCCGCGCAGCAGCATCTCGATCAGGCGGTTGCCCTCACGGTAGGTGCTCACGCTGGTACCCGACAGCGACGTGCCCAGCAGCTGGCTGACCTGTGCACTGGTCACCCCCAGCGCGCGTGCGCGATCCTGGTCGATCACCAGCCGCACTACCTTGCTCGGCTCGCTCCAGTCCAGGTTGACGTTCATCACGTGCGGGTTCTCGCGCACTTTGTTCTGCACCTGGCGTGCGATCGCCTGCACCTGCGCGATGTGCTCACCGGACACGCGCATCTGCACCGGGTAGCCCACCGGCGGCCCGTTCTCCAGCCGGGTCACGCGCATCTGCACATCCGGGAACTGCGGAATCACCTCTTTCAACAACCAGTCACGGGTTGCCTCACGCGCTTCCGCGTTCTCGGTCAGCACCACGAACTGCGAGAAGTTGGTCGCCGGCAGCTGCTGGTCCAGCGGCAGGTAGAAGCGCGGCGAACCGGTGCCCACATAGGCCACGTAGTTCTGGATGCCCTCGCGTCCTTTCAGCAGCTTCTCCAGCTTGCTTGCCTGGGCCTGGGTCGCCTGCAGCGACGCCCCTTCGGCCAGTTCGATGTCCACCATCAGTTCCGGCCGGGTCGAATCCGGGAAGAACTGCTGCGGCACGAAGCGGAAGATCAGCAACGAGAACACGAACAGCGCCGCTGTCGCCGCGATCACCCACCAGCGATGGCGCAGGCACATGTCCAGGAAGCGGCGGAAGCGGGTGTAGAAAGGCCGCTGGTAGGGATCATGGTCGTGCCCGTGCTGCTTGGGCACGATGAAGCGGCCCAGCGCCGGGTGACGGTCCGCCCACGCCTGACGACGCGCCAGCCAGCGCCCGGCCAGGCTGTCCGGCTTGGGTGGCTGCGGATTGAACAGGTCCGGCAGCATCTTGTCGCCGAGATACGGGATGAACAGCACAGCGGCAATCCACGACACCACCAGCGCGATGGTTACCACCTGGAACAGCGAACGGGTGTACTCGCCCGTACTCGACGCCGCCGTGGCAATCGGCAAGAAGCCAGCCGCCGTGATCAGCGTGCCGGTCAGCATCGGGAACGCGGTGGATTCCCAGGCGAAGCTGGCCGCGCGCAGGCGGTCGTAGCCCTGCTCCATCTTGGTGGCCATCATTTCCACCGCGATGATCGCATCGTCCACCAGCAGACCCAGTGCCAGCACCAGCGCGCCGAGTGAGATCTTGTGCAGGCCGATGTCGAAGTAGTGCATGACGAAGAAGGTCATCGCCAGCACCAGCGGAATGGTCACCCCCACCACCAGGCCCGTGCGCAGGCCCAGCGAGAAGAAGCTGACCAGCAGCACGATCACCACCGCTTCGGTCAGCACCTGCACGAACTCGCCGACCGACTCCTCCACCGCATGCGGCTGGTCGGACACCTTGCGCAGCTGCATGCCCACCGGCAGGGTCTTCTGCAGGCGTTTGAACTCGGCATCCAGGGTGGAGCCCAGCTTGAGGATGTCGCCGCCGTCCTTCATCGCCACGGCGATGCCGATGGCGTCCTCGCCCATGAAGCGCATCTTCGGAGAGGCCGGGTCGGCGAAGCCGCGCTTGACCTCGGCGATGTCGCCCAGGTGCACGGTGCGCTCACCTGCCTGGATCGGGAAGCGGCGGATGTCGTCCACGCTCTGGAACTGGCCGGTCACGCGCAGCTGCACGCGGTCGGTCGGGGTTTCAAAGAAGCTGGTCGCGGCCATCACGTTCTGGTCGGCCAGCGCCTGCTGCACCTGCTGCAGCGATACGCCGAGCGTGGCCAGCTTGGTGTTGGAGAGCTCGATCCAGATCTTCTCGTCCTGCAGGCCTTCCAGCTCGATCTTGCCCACGTCGGGCACGCGCTGCAGTTCCAGCTGGATGCGGTCGGCATAGTCGCGCATCACCGCGTAGTCGAAGCCCTGTCCGGTCAGCGCGTAGATGTTGCCGAAGGTGTCGCCGAACTCGTCGTTGAAGAACGGCCCGACGATCTCGCGCGGCAGCGTCGGCTTGATGTCACCCACGCGCTTGCGGACCTGGTACCACAGGTCCGGAATCGCCTTGGAGCGCAGGCTGTCCTTCGCCGCGAAGATCACCTGCGACTCGCCCGGGCGCGAGTACGAGCGGATGAACTCGTACTGCCCGGTGTTGAGCAGGGCCTTCTCGATCGGCTCGGTGACCTGGCGCGAGACCTGTTCGGCGGTTGCCCCCGGCCACTGCGTGCGCACCACCATCACCTTGAAGGTGAACGGCGGATCCTCGGACTGGCCCAGGTGCTTGTACGACCACGCGCCGATGATGGCGAAGGCCAGCATCGCAAACAGCACCAGGGGCCGGTTGCCCAGCGCCCATTCGGAAAGATTGAAGCGGCGCACGGGCTCAGTTCCCCTTGGCGGCGGCAGCGGCCGGCTTCGCGGCGGGGTTCAGCAGCGGGCGGTTCTGGCGGTCCACCGGAGCCACCACCTGACCGTCGCGCAGCAGGTGCCCACCGGCGGCCACCACCCAGTCCTGCGCGGCCACGCCGTTCAGGACCGGCACCGATTCCGGCCCGTAGGCTCCGACGGTGACCGGGGTGGCTTTCAGTGCGCCGCTGGTCGGGTTCACGACCCAGACGCTGGCCTTGCCATCCGCCCCCCGCTGCACCGCGCCCAGCGGCAGCTGCAGGGTGCCGCTGCGGCCTGCGCCGG
>NZ_RHPP01000055.1 GCF_003935715.1 Stenotrophomonas sp. 278
GCTTTTTTTTTTTTTTGAAATTCAATGGGTTCCCTTTTCGGGGGGGCGCGGGGGGGGGGCGGCCCCCGCGAACCCGGGGGGCCGGCCAACGGCCGGCGCTACCGCCATTCTCCACACGGATCAGAACGGCTTGGCCAACACCAGCCACACCACGCCGATGAACAGCACCAGCGGCAGCTCGTTGAACCAACGCAGCGCGCGCGACGACGGCAATGCCTTCCCCTTCACCGCGCCCTTCAGCAGCCGCCCGGTCCAGGTGAAGTACACCAGCAGCAGCACCACCAGCCCCAGTTTGGCGTGCAGCCATCCGGCCGCCCCGGGCGCGACCATGGTCGGAAAATCCGGGAACACCCGGTAGCCCAGCCACAGCACCACGCCCAGCACCAGCGCGATGCCGAACATCATGTGCCCGAACCGGTACAGGCGCAGGCCCATCAGCTGCAGCCGCTCCACCACCGGCAGCTGGCCGGCGGTCTCGCTCAGGTTGACCAGGATGCGCGGGAGGTAGAACACCGATGCCATCCACGCCACCACGAACACCAGATGGAAGGTCTTGACCCAGTAATAGGACTGCATGCGCTTGCTCCCGCGGCTGGCTTGGAATGTCGTTCATTTTCACCGATTCACCGCCACGGCGCATGCGCGACGCTTTGACGCACGCCGCTCCGCTACCATGGCGTCCGTTTCCGGCTTTCTCTGCACGCATGACCAAGACCTACGACCACGCCTACTTCCAGCGCTGGTACCAGCCCGACCAGACCGGGGGTGCCGCGCGGCTGGCGCGCAAGGTGGCGCTCGCGGTGGCCACGGCCGAGTACTACCTGGAACGCCCGATCCGCACCGTGCTGGACATCGGAGCAGGCGAAGCCGCCTGGCGCGCGCCCCTGCTCAAGCTGCGCCCGCGCGTGCAGTACATGGGGTTCGACAGCAGCGAATATGCCGTGCAGCGCTACGGGCGCAGCCGCAACCTGCACCCTGGCCGGGTCGGCGACTTCGCCTGGCTGCGTCCTTGCCCGCCGGTGGACCTGCTGGTCTGCGCCGATGTGATGCACTACGTGCCCAGCCGTGAGCTGCGCCCGGCCCTGGCCGGGTTTGCCGAGCTGACCGGCGGGGTGGCCTTCCTGGAGGCCTTCACGGAGGAAGACGAATTCGAGGGCGACCACGAGGGGTTCCAGGCACGTCCTGCCAGTTGGTATCGTCGGCACCTGAAGGCCGAAGGGTTTACGGGCCTGGGGTCGCACTGCTGGCTGTCGCCCGCCTTGGCTGGCCACGCAGCGGCCTTGGAACGCGGGGCCTGAACACGACCACAGGGGCGGCGGTTCAGCGGGGCAAGCCCCGCTCTACGTGAAAGCCCGGGCCGTATTAAGGTGGCGGCACCCGCTTTGCGGTATGCTGCGCGGCAACATATGACCATACATATTCGGACGCCATGCTCTACCAGCTGCATGAGTTGACCCGCAACATGCTCGCTCCCTGGGTACACCAGGCCCAGGCCAACGCCAAGTTCTTCGCCAATCCGGGCCACTGGTGGTCGCAGATGCCCGGTGCCGATCGTCTGGCAGCGGTGAATGAGCTGTTCCACCGTATCGGCAAGGATTACGAGAAGCCCGAGTGGGGCATCAACGAAATCGACGTCGACGGCGAGCGCGTGCCGATCGTGGTCCACGAAGAGGTCAGCAAGCCGTTCTGCAAGCTGCTGCGCTTCAAGCGCCACAGCAATGAAGCCGACCAGCTGCACACCATGCTCAACCAGCCCTTCGTGCTGGTGGTGGCACCGTTGTCAGGCCATCACGCCACGCTGCTGCGTGACACCGTGCGCACCCTGCTGCGCGACCACCGCGTGTACGTGACCGACTGGGTCGACGCGCGCATGGTGCCGGCCAGCGAAGGCGAGTTCAGCCTGGACGATTACATCGCCTATGTGCAGGAATTCATCCGCCACCTGGGCGCGGAGAAGCTGCATGTGGTCAGTGTCTGCCAGCCGACCGTACCGGTGCTGGCAGCGGTGTCGCTGATGGCCAGCCGTGGCGAAACCACGCCGCGCACGCTGGTGATGATGGGCGGTCCCATTGATGCGCGCTGCAGCCCCACCGCAGTGAACAACCTGGCCACGCAGAACCCGCTGTCGTGGTTCGAGAACAACGTGATCCACACTGTGCCACCGGGTTACCCCGGTGTCGGCCGCCAGGTGTATCCCGGCTTCCTGCAGCATGCCGGGTTCCTGTCGATGAACCCCAGCCGGCATTTCAGTTCGCACTGGGACTTCTACGCCGACCTGGTGAAGGGCGACATGGAAGACGCCGACGCCCACCGTCGTTTCTACGACGAGTACAACGCGGTGCTGGACATGCCGGCGCGCTATTACCTGGACACCATCCGCGTGGTGTTCCAGGAATTCCTGCTGCCGCGCGGGGAATGGTACGTGCAGGGGGAACTCGTGGACCCTGGTGCGATTACCGGTACCGCGCTGCTGAGCATCGAAGGTGAACTCGACGATATCGCCGGCCTGGGCCAGACCGAAGCGGCGCAGGCGTTGTGCACCGGCATTCCGGAAAAGCACCGCGAGCATTTCATCGTCGAAGGGGCCGGTCACTACGGCATCTTCAGCGGCCGTCGCTGGCGCGAAACCGTGTATCCGAAGGTGCGTGACTTCTTTACCGCGCATGCGCAGAAGGCGGTGAAGCCGAAGAATGTCACGCCGATCCGCAGGAAGGCCGGCTAAGACCTCCGGTCCGTTCGTGGTCCCGGTAGCGCCGGCCGTTGGCCGGCCCTCATGATTCGCGGGACACATCCGGAGGGCCGGCCAACGGCCGGCGCTACCGAATCACGCGTATTACGCGTGATTTCTACAGACGCACCAGCAGATGCTTGGCCATCTGCCCGTGCAGATACCCCACCCCACGTGCCAGGTGCAGGGTGCAGAACAGAAGCAGCACGCCCACGATGGCCAGCATCGGCATCGCCCACAGCGGCAGCAGCAGCAATTCGCTGTCGATGTAGATTCCCCCGCTGCCATTCAACGCCAGCAGCGAGGCGACCGGTGCCCAGATGAAGACCAGCGATGCCGACAGCGGCGTGACCGCCACGCTGAAGTAGATGACGCCCAGCGGCAGCATCAGCACGAAGTACAACATCGTCAGCCAGGTGCGGCCATCGGTGAACATGTCACCGATGCGCTGCAACCAGCTGCGGCTGCGGTCGGCATAACGCGGCCGGCGCGGCATGCGCTCACCCAGCAGCACTTCCACCAGCCGTCCTTCCAGCAACGCCAATCCACGCACCGAACCGAAGAACAGCACGGTCAGCGGGATGCCGATGATCAGGATCATCAGCCCCAGCGACAGCGACAGTCCGGTGATCACCCAGGTGAAGAAGAACGTGCCGGTGGCCAGCGACAGCAGCATGTAGAACAGCGAGCCGTAGGTGCGCGGCTCCAGCGCGACGCCGAAGAAGCGCGCGAGCGCCGAGCGATGCGGGACCGGCGCGTCCGACGATGAAACACGGGTGCTACCGGCTGCAGCGGCAGCGGCAGCGGCAACGCCAGCCGGTTCCATCACCGGCACCACCCGCGCAATCGGCCGCACACTCGCGCTGGGCGTACGCAGCGCGCGATTCACGGTAATTTCGGTTTCGCGGTAGATCTCGGCCACTTCCTCCGGTGCGCCGTAGCTGCCGGCAACGTCGGCAATCACCTCGGCCTCGCTGCGGCCGGGCTGGGCAGCCAGTTCCGAACGCAGGTACTCCTCGGCGTCGTACAGCGCGTCCTGCACCATCGCCGGGTCGGCATCGTGCAGGGCCGCGCGCAGCTGCGCCAGGTATTGCGGAATGGTGGTGGGCAACCCTGTCCCCACCGTGGTCTGTTCGTTCATTGCAGTACCCCCTCCAGTACAGAATCGACGGAATCCCGGGTCGCGCGCCAGGCGGCGGTCCACTGCGCCAGCACCTCACGACCACGTTCATTGATGCGGTAATAACGCCGTGGCGGCCCGGCCACCGACGGCTCGATCTGGCTCTCCAGCAGCCCGGCAGCCTCCAGGTTGCGCAGCACCGGGTACAACGCGCTCTGCTTGCCACTCAGCACCCCTTCGCCGACCCGCTCCAGCTCCTTGGCAATCAGGTAGCCGTACAGCGGCTCGCCGGCCCTGGCCAGCACCGCCAGCAGGGCCAGGGAAACGGTGCCGGCGCTGAGCTCCTTCTGGAACTTCTTCAGATGGGCTTCGTGCTCGCTCATGACGTTCTCCGCTAGCGTGGAGTCAACACTAGTGCGAACTCAGCTATAGCGAACGTGCCGTTAGTCACCCTGCCGGCTGGGCAGGGCTCAAGCCTTGAGAAGCAGATCGACGACCCGCGCGCTCTGGACGGACCCCAGCCCATGCGCCCCTTCGCGCAGGCGGCGCACCAAGGTCCGGCGACGCTCGTCGCTCAGCGGGGTATAGCCGACCTCGGCAAGCAGCCAGTAATCGACCAGTCCGGCACGCCACTGCTGCGCTTCCGCGCTGACCGGCTGGAAGTCGAGCAGCAGTTCCAGATGGGCCCAGCGTGACAGGGTCCGCAGCCGCTTCATCAGACGTTCGTGGGCATTGTCCGACCTGGGTTGGGCGGCGAGGCCGGCCAGCACCTCCGGCGTGAACGTCGCGGTCCACAGCGGTTGCGCCTGATCGATCTCCGATTGCAGCGCGGCATTGTCGTGGTCCAGCGAGCGCAGCAGCACCGACAGGCTGACGCCGCGCTCGGCGCGGAGCAGACCGCGCAGGCAGGTGCGCTGGCCTTTCGGGCCGAGTGTGGGCAGGGCCGCCTCGAAACGCAGGGCGTCCTCGGTTTCGGCATGATCGGCCAAACCCTCCAGCGCTACCCGAACCTTGCCACGCCTGTGAGTTGCCAGTTCATCGCGCCACAGCTCAAGGCCTTTGTCTTCGCCAGCCTGTGTCCGCTGCCACACCGCCCACGAGCGAACGCCCGCCGAGCGGTCAAACAACGCAGCTTCCACAAGCGCAGAAGCATCGTCGACCGGACGTGCCACCAGTACTCTCAGCGCCTCCAGTCGAACGTGGCGGGACGGCGTGGTCAGCGCGTGCCGGCAGAGCGTCTCGGCCTCGGCACCATCTGCATGTTCCAGCACATGACGCAATGCCAGGCGGGCCACGCGGGGATCGGCATCATGCAGCGCATCACGACGCCGTGACGCTGACCATGCGGGATCCTGATCGAACGCCAAGGCATAGGCATGCAATCGCGTCTGCGCGTCGTCGTGCGACATCAGCGCTTCCAGTACAGGACGCTGTGCCACCTCGCACAGCCACGCTTCCAGTGATGCGCCGACCCACTGTGGATCCACGCGTCCGGCCTGGCGCAGGCGTACGGCCAGCGGCCACACCTGCACGATGTCCTCGTGGCGGCAACTCGACAGCAGGGCCATCACGGCCCGTTGTGCCGAAGTTCGGACTGGCTGCACCCAGTCGTTGCAGCGCAACAGGGCAGCGACGAGGGGCAGCCGGCCCGGCCACAGCAGCAGGTTCGACAGCGCGAGCTGGCGCACGAATCCATTTCCGCTGCAGCTGCCGAGAAACAGCGCGGCGTCGCGCAGCAGCGGAGGAGACTGATCCAGCAGTTGTACCTGCAACAGCGGAGAGCCGGTGATAGGAGCCGCGTACCAGCTGCGCAACCGCAGATCCAGCTCGATCCAACCGCGCGGCGGGCGTGACGATACCCAGAGCAGCGGATCCGTGCCCACGGGAACAAACGGCTGCAGCAGGCTTTCGACCTGATCACGAAGACCGGCCTGGGTCTCAGGGAACACGTGCATCACTGCTTCCTTGCATGAAAGGCTGCATGGTGCCGGAATACGCTGCCGCTTGGCCATCACGCAATGGCGCCGCCGCACGGCATCGCGCAGAATCGGAGTCATCTTCCGAAGGGGTCCGCCATGTCGCCACGCCGTCCTGCCCTGCTCGCCCTCGCGCTCGCCTGCCTGATTCCCGGTCTGTCCAGCGCGGCCACGCCCTACCGCAGTGCCCAGCAGATCCTGGACGCGTCGCCGGCCAGTGACTGGCGCACGCCGGACCCGGCCAACCTGCTGGTGATGGATCTGGCCGCGGGCCAGGTGGTGATCGAGCTGGCCCCGGCGTTCGCGCCGCAGCACGTGGCCAACATCCAGGCCCTGGCGCACGAGCACTTCTGGGATGGCGAAAGCATCTACCGCGCGCAGGACAACTTCGTGGTGCAGTTCGGTGATGCCGATGCCGACGATGCAGCGAAGGCCAAGCCCCTGGGCAGCGCCAAGCGCAAGCTGCCGGCGGAATTCCAGCGCGACAGCAAGGGCCTGAAGGTCACGGTGCTGCCGGACCGGGACGGCTGGGCCGACCACACCGGCTTCGTGGACGGCTTCCCGGTGGGCCAGGACACGGCCGACGGCAAAACGTGGCTGGCGCACTGCTACGGCGCACTGGGTGCGGGCCGCAACAATGAAGAGGACAGCAGCGTCGGCGCGGAGCTGTACGTGGTGACCGGGCAGTCGCCGCGTCAGCTGGACCGCAACATCACCGTGGTCGGCCGCGTGCTGAAGGGCATGGAACTGCTCAGCGCCCTGCCGCGCGGCCCGGCCCCGATGGGTTTCTATGCCGAAGCATCGCAGCGCACCCCGATTGTGTCGATCCAGCGCGTGAGCGACCTGCCGGAAGCGCAGCGCCCGACCCTGCAGGTGCTGCGCACCGATTCGAAGACCTTCGTGGACACGGTTGAAGCACGGCGTAATCGCGTGGACGATTTCTACAAGCGCGCGGCCGGGCATATCGACCTGTGCAACATCCCGGTGCCGGTGCGGTAGGCGTTTCCCTTCCTACGTGATTGCAGGATTTCCGTATCGCCGGGCGCTGCCCGGCTGCTGTTGGATCTGTGCGAACAGCCGGTGCTCAAGGTATCTCTGGTCTGCGAGTCGGGATGGGCGTTCCGGGGGACGCTGTGAATACATCCATGTAAGCTCATCGCCGCATCCATGCGGCTCGTGCCCCCTCCAGCCCACCCCGACCCGCCAGCGACAGGACATCGGTGGCCAGGGCAAATCAAGAGCACGCGGTCCCGGTAGCGTCGGTCGACAGACGACGGCCGTGAAACTGCCAACATCCGGTAACGGATAACCCCAAACCGAAGAAAAGCCCCCTTTGTTAAGGGGGCGCGCCGACAGGTGCGGGGATAGGAGGAATGCGGGGGCATCACGGACCGAAGGTCCGCGATGTCAGCGCTGCGAGACCGCTACGCTGCCGAGGATCAGGGCACCGGCGATGAGCATCGCCCAGGTGACCGGTTCGCCGAGGAACAGCCAGGCAAATCCGGCACCGAACAGGGGGATCAGGTAGGTCACCGTCGAGGCGCGGGCCGGGCCGATGCGGCCGATCAGGCGGTAGAACATCAGGAAGGCCAGGCCGGTGCACAGCACCCCCAATGCCACCGCGCAGGCCCAGGCATTGAACGGCACCGCCGTCTGCGGCCAGTGCGTGATCGCCATCGGCAGCATCCACAACGAGGCACAACCCAGCGTCGCGGCTGCCGCCGCCGCCGATGGCAGGCCAGTCATATGGCGCTTCACCAGGTTCACGCCGAGACCGTACAGCAGCGACGCCGCGGCACCCGCGATCACCGCCGCGCCGATGCTCAACCCGCTGACCTTCGCCGTGGCCAGCACCACCACGCCGGCAAAACCGACCAGCAGCGCGATCGCCCGGCGCATGCCGATCTTCTCGCCGAAGAACAGGAACGCGATCAGCGCCGCGAACAGCACCGTCATTGCATTGCAGATCGCACCGATGGCCGCCGGGGCACGTTCGGCCGCATAGGCGAACAGGACGAAAGGCAGTGCCGAATTGATCAGGCCGATCGGGGCCAGCCACAGCCAGCGCCGCGCCGGAAACTGCGCGCGCGCTTTCCACAGGAAAGGCAGCAGCACCAGCGCGCCCAGCACCAACCGAACCTCTACCAGCGCATAGGGGCCGAACGATGGCACTGCCACCCGCATGAACAGGAATGAGCAGCCCCAGATCGCGCCCAGCAGGGTCAGCTCCAGCGGCGTGCGCCAGTCGCGGCTCTGGGTGGCCGCCAGATCCGCGCTCATGCGGCCTCCGGCAGCGTTGCAGCAGGGACGGTCAGCAAGCGGCGTGGCAGCAGCATGGCGAAGGCTCCAGGGTCGGAAACACAGCATCCGCCCGCGCCCAACCCCTTGCAAGCGCGTAGTATCGCTGTCAGCCACAAATACGATTTGGGTCTTGCCGATGATCCTGCGCCCTGCCCTGCTGCCCGCCCTGGGGGTGTTCGCGGTGGCCGCCCGCCACCAGAATTTCGCCCATGCCGCCGAGGAACTGCACCTCACCGCCAGCGCGGTCAGCCACCATGTGCGCCGGTTGGAAGCCCTGCTCGGCACCGTGCTGTTCCAGCGCCAGGCACGCGGCGTGCGCCTTACCGCCGAAGGCCGGCAGCTGGCCGATGCGGCGGCCGCCGCGCTCAGCGACCTCAACGCGGTTGCCGCCAATCTGCATCCGCAGGCCGACATCGTGCCGCTGCGGGTTACCACGATCCGCTCTCTGTCTTACTGCTGGCTGATTCCACGGCTGCCGCGTTTCACCCATCTGCATCCACGCCTGCGGATCGAACTGCAGACCAGCAGCGAGCTCACCCGCTTCGACGAAAACGGCCCCGAGCTGGGCATCCGCTATGGGCTGGGCCAATGGCCGGGCCTGACCGCGCACCACCTGATGGACGACGAGCTGTTCCCGGTCGCCTCGCCTGCTTTAACGGGCGTCTCCGCACTGCGCGAGCCCGCAGGGATCGCCGCGCTGCCACTGGTCAGCGACATGTCGCCACAAGGCTGGCGCGACTGGTTCCGTGCCGCCGGCGTGCGCGGCCTGGACCTGGCCACACCGCATGTCTTCAGCGACAGCACCGATGCGATGCGCGCGGCGGTGTACGGCATCGGCGCGGTCCTGGCGCGCAAGCATATCGCCCAGCCGTATCTGCAGCGTTACGAGCTGGTGCGCCTGCCCGGACCTGCGCTCAAAGCCCGCTATGCGTACTACGTGGTCCATGCTGAACACCGCCCGCTCAGCCCGGTCGCGGTGACGTTCATGGACTGGCTCAAGCGCGAGGCGCAGGATGAACGCACGCCGATTCCCGCGTTGCCGGAAGAGTTGATGGGCAGGCCGGTCCCGTAGCCCATCATCACCCATCCTTGTCCGAGTGCTGGCTAGGCTGGAACTCCCAACTCCCCTGAGAAGTCCCCATGGCTTTGTTGCGACTCCGAATCACCGGCACCGAAGACGACGCCCGTGCGATCAGCGACCTGTTGCAGAGCATCGACGGCATCGAGCACGTCGAGGAAACCGATGACCTGATGCCGCACATGGACGACGATGACTCCAGTTCGGCCGGCCTGTCCGATGATATCGGGCCGGGCATTCATGAGCTGGAAGTGGAGGTCGGCAACGAGTACACCACCCAGCGCGTGCGTGACGCCGTGGAAGCGCTGGCACGCGAACTGGATGTGTTCGTGGAGTACGAGTACGACGAGGGCTGAAGCTCGGCACGACCAACGGTCGTGCCCTACCCGACCGGTCGATACGTTGCGATCAACCGGAATCAACCCGGTAGGTATCGACCGTTGGTCGATACCTTACGCCACCTTCCGCGCACGACGCCAACGCCGCCACAGCGCCAGCACACCCCACACGAACACGCCGCCGATCACCACCACCGGCACCAGTGCCGCCACGGCACGGATCAGGAAGGCGATGCTTTCGGTGAAGATCGTCCCCGCATCACCGAAGGCCTCCCCGATGGCGCTGCGATTACGTTCGCCTGACGGCGCGTTGAAACTCACCGTCACCAGCTGGGTATCGATGCGACGACGCTGATTGGCCGCGTCCTTGTTGGCCTGCTCCACGCCCGCCTCGATCTCAGACAGACGCTGCGCAATCACCAGCAGGTCGGCCATTTTGACGTCCTTGCCGTCCTGGTACGCCAACAGACGCTCGTGCTCCTTCTGCAGGCGCGCCTTGGTCAGCGCTGTGTCGGCCACCTGCTGGGCCAGATCCTCGGCCTGGGTGTTCCGCGAGGCCAGCTCACCGCCCTCGCCGGCGAGGCTGATCAGCGGCTCCACGCCCTTCGGGGCGACCCGGAAGCGGACCGAACCGGACGGATACTCACCGCCCTCCTGCTCCACCTGCAGCACCGCGCAGTCGCCAAACCGTGCAGACTGGCATGCCTCCGCAATCTGCTTGACCCGTGGCCCGATCTTTTCCGCTTCCAGTTTGATGTTCAGGGTGTGCTCGTACGCCAGCATCGCGCCTTCCGGCGAGGCGATGGTCGCGCCAGCGGCCGACGCTTCGGCCGTCCCGTGCCCGTTCTGCGGCGCGCAGCCCCCCAATCCCATCACCAGCAGCATCCCCGCTACAGCGTAGCTGTGCCACGCCTTCCGCACCGGGGTTTCGTGATTCTGCATACCGCTCTCCCTGCTGGTCTGAATGGGCACATGGTAATCCAATGGCACGGGCGCGCCGCACCCGCGCGGGCCTATGCTCGGCGATTACCCACAGCACAGGATCGCCGATGCGCCAGCATCTTCTTGCCCTTGCCCTGATTGCCGCCCTGGGCGGTTGCCAGCAGGCCGACGCCCCCACCGCCCCGACCGGCACCGAAGCCGCGGCCAGTGCCGGTGACGCGGCGACCGATGCCGCCTTTGCGGACCTGTCCAAGCGCGCCCTGGACACCTGGATGCAGCTGTCGCCGGTCAGCGCCACCCAGATCGGCGATCACCGCTACGACAGCGAGATCGACGACCTCAGCGCCGCCGGGCAGCAGAAGACGCTGGCCGCCTACAAGGGCCTGCTGGCAGAGCTGGACAAGGTGGACGTGAGCAAGCTCGGCCGCGAGAACCAGGTCGATGCCGCGATTCTGCGCAACCAGCTGCAGTCGGAAATCTGGAATGCGGAAGTGCTGCAGTCCTCGAAGTGGGACCCGCAGCTGTACAACGGCCTGGCCGGCAGCGCGTTGTACGGCCTGATGGCACGTGAGTTCGCACCGCTGCCCGAGCGCCTGAAGGCGGCGACCGCGCGCATGGAGAAACTGCCGCAGATCTTCGCCCAGGCCCGTGAGAACCTGGATCCGGCGCGCGTGCCGAAGATCCATGCCGAAACGGTGGCCAAGCAGAACAAGGGCATCCTGAGCATCGTCGATACCTTCATCACCCCGCACATCGGCGAACTGCCGGCCGAAGACGGCAAGCGCCTGCAGGCCGCCATCGAGGGGCTGAAGAAGGCCGTGGCCGAACAGCAGACCTGGCTGGACACCACCCTGGTGCCGAACGCCAAGGGCGACTTCCGCATTGGTGCGGAGCTGTACGACCAGAAGCTGAAGTTCGCTCTCAATTCTTCGCTGTCGCGCGCCGAGATCGGTGAACGCGCCCGCGCCGAACTCAAGCGCGTGCGCGGCGACATGTACGGCATCGCCCAGACCGTGCTGAAGGACAAGCCAGGTGCTCCGGCGCTGCCGGCCAACCCGACCGACGAACAGCAGCAGGCGGCGATTGAAGCGGCGCTGGAACTGGCGTACGCCGAGAAGCCGGCACGCGACAAGGTGGTGGAAGACGCCAAGGCCGCCCTGGCCCAGTCGACCGAGTTCGTGCGCACGCACGACCTGATGACCCTGCCCGACGCGCCCGTGGACATCATCCTGATGCCGGAATTCCAGCGTGGCGTTGCAGTGGCCTACTGCGATTCGCCGGGTCCGCTGGACAAAAACCTGAAGACCTTCTACGCGGTGTCGCCGATTCCGGACGACTGGAGCGACAAGCAGGTGGACTCGTTCCTGCGCGAATACAACAGCCGCATGATCCACCTGCTGAGCATCCACGAGGGCACGCCGGGCCATTACCTGGAAGGCTGGCATTCGGGCAAGTTCCCCTCGACGCTGCGCGCGGTGCTGCGTTCGGGCCTGTTCGCCGAAGGCTGGGCGGTGTACACCGAGCGGATGATGCAGGAGCAGGGTTACCTGGACAACGACCCGCTGTTCCACCTGGTGCAGCTGAAGTTCTACCTGCGCACCATTTCCAACGCGATCCTGGACCAGGGCGTGCACGTGGACAACTGGACGCGTGAGCAGGCGATGCACCTCATGACCCACGACGCCTTCCAGCAGGAAAGCGAAGCGTCGGGCAAGTGGGTGCGCGCGCAGCTGACCTCGGCCCAGCTGCCGACCTACTTCGTCGGTGCGCAGGAGCACTTCGACACCCGCAAGGCCGTGCAGGAGAAGCAGGGTGACAAGTTCAACCTGAAGGCCTACCACGACCAGATGCTGTCCTACGGCGCACCGCCGGTACGCTTCGCGCGCCAGCTGATGCTGGGCCAGCCGATCGAGTAAGGCCTGCGCACTCATCGACAGTGGCTGTCCGCTGATCGACATCGCACGAAGAACGGCCCGGCACATACCGAGCCGTTTTTTTTTGCTAGGACTATTCAAACAAGGCCTCGCGGGGTACTCCCACGGAACATCCGTCATCTTCCGATAGGGACACCAAACGAATTGCACGATGCTGGATGGACCCGGCAAGGACGCCCATCCGTTCTGTCGAGCCGGGGACCAACCACATCAGGAGAACTCCGTGAAAGAAGTCGGAACTGCAAACATCGCACGCCAGCTGGCGGCCACCCTCCGCCAGTCGAATTCCGAAACTGGTCTCGACAAAGCGTACTCCATGGATCATTCGAAGCCGAACATCGCAGCAATGAAGAGTGACTGCTGCGGCTCAAACAACTACCAGGACAAGCGCCTCGCTCACGAATGAAGCAGATCGGCGCACGGCATACACCGTGCGCCACCCGCACCTGTGGAAAACCGATCCAAGCCTACAAAAAGAATGCCATGAGCGCACACTTCTCGAGCATAGCGAATGCATTCCACCATGCTGCTTCACGCCCCGCATCCGTCGTGCTGGGTTCGACTTCCGCGAACATTCGCACGATCCACGATCTCATCTCGAATGGAGAGATCGATGCCATTGTAGGAGGTTCCGAGAAAGGGGCCATGACCCCCCGCGCACTTCTGGACGCGTTGGACTCGCCAAACCCTCCGCGCCGAACAGCCATCTTCACCGATCAACTGTGCTGCTCTACAAACGCACCTGTACTTGCGTCGAAAGGCAACGACCAAAGGTACCTCTCCAGCCTGGAAATCATCCTCCACGGCATGCACGCGTTTGAGCTCTTCATAGAGACCGAATCCGGCTTCATCGAGATACCTCCGGAAGCGACTACCGAAGACATTCTGACCGCAGTCTGGACTCACCTTGACATGTGCACGGCTCTCGGGGACGAGTGGATCGCTGGCGCGCATCAGCGTCAACGCCATCCGGAATGGAGAGCCCGGAAAGCACACTACCAGCTTCGACTTTTCCACTCCTCTCTCCTGCACATGAGCATCACCCATGGAAATATCGACCAGACACGATTGACCGAACTCCATCATCAACTCATGGAAGCGCGCACCCGATGTCGATAACGCCACTCGGACCATCCCTCATCGCGACACTGGCACGGATCCCGCTCAAGGCATCTGCATGGATCAGGCAGCCAAACAACAAGATTGAAAAATGGCTGGAACTTCAGCTCAGCACTGAAGACCACCGCGCAATCCACACGGCCACCCTCGAGGGAACCTCCCATCTTGGGGACTACTATCGATTGTATGCAGAGAAAAAACTCATTGCCTCTGCGCTCAGGAGATGCGATCGAATCTCGCTACTTTCCTTCGCACAATCAATAGACAGCACAGACTATTCACAATTTATATCTGCACTGAAACGCGAACAGGGAGTAGTCGTCGCACTACCTCACTACGGACACTACATCATCACCGCCATCAACCTGATGGAGCATGCGCGAGAGCAACGCGATGTATTCATGATCTACGGTGATCCGAAGAATCATCCGGGAAATGAACTGTTTGACACGCTATCCGATATCCTGTTCGAAGGCAGACAATGTCGGGCGAGAAAACTCCACGCCGATGCCCGAGGACTGGCAACCGCACTCCGCGCACTCAAGGCGGGAGGAATGGTCATCATGATGCCTGACGTCTGCATTGACGAGCGTCACGCCTACGTGATCCCGTTCCTGAGCCGGCAACTGGAGATCCCATTGGGAACCGCAAGCCTCGCAAGACGTTCCGGTGCCGCGCTCATTCCGATCATGTCCCACTGCGAAGGTCCATTGAAGATCAAGACGCTTTTCGGCCCTCCGATCGAGATGGGAGATCTGCGGCGTCAGGAACGCCCCGCTTTCATCCAGGCTGACGAATTCCTGGCGACCGTGGAAATGTTTGGCTTCTTTGAAAGCGTAATGAAGGATAGCCCTCTCCGTTGGCAGTACGTCATCGGCCATTACGCTTCCAGTTCGGCATTCCCAGAAGCCAGACCATCTGACGTGGAGGCGACATGGCAGGCTATCCAGGAGACGAATTACGTCCTGCGCGCCAGATCCACAGCAATAGCACTGGATTTGCAGGAGCGACGGCAATGAAGATCCACGCCACGCTCGCGCTTGTCGGCTGTCTCGTCATTATGGAAGCATTCGCAGCGGATCAATCTGCCGCAAGAGCAATGCGCGGCATCGTAGACCTACCCACCGTCACGGCGGACCGACCTACGTCCGGCCCAAGAATATGGACCTTCGTCAAAGGCAGTACCACGCTGCGGGTACTCGGGACAGTGCAGCCATTGCCGCGCGACCTGCAGTTCGACACCAGCGGGATTCTCGACGCCCTACAGACTTCAGACGCGCTGCTCACTGGAGAAGGCGTGGTGACGGGCGAGGGAGTCGGCCTGGTCCGCGGTCTGCTGCTCCTGCCATCCATGCGCAGGCTCAAGCGCAATACCTCAGATCGCACACTTCGCGACATTCTCTCGGACACCGATTATCAGGAATGGCGAAGGCTGAGTGATCCGTACCTATCCGGAATGCCCGATGTGGAGAGAATGAGGCCCATGTACGCGGCAGGGGCACTATACGAGGCGGCGATTGCTCGTGAGCGACTCCATCGCCATCACCCCGCGAAGAGCTCCATTTCAGGCATGGCCAGAACGCTCGGAATACCCTTGATCGATGGCCGACTCCATGTCCGCATTGCACATCCCAAGGAGGCGATCAATGCGTTTCACGTCGACAAAGAGGATGATCTGCGTTGCTTTCGGGAGGTATTGCGCCGACTGCCTCCTTGGCTGGGGACAGCAAAGCAAGCGGGTAATGAGTGGAGCAGCGGAAGCTACCGCAACATCCCACAGGCACCTCCGCGCTGCTGGAGCTGGCTGACCAACCAAGCCATTGCCAGAACCCAAGGAATTCTTCTTGAACAAGCCGTGCGGCAGCAGTGGATGCGGTCGCTCGATTCGGCGGCAAGTATGCATTCGAACATCTTCACGACCATGCCAATCGAAGACCTCGAAAGTGGTAGTGGGCTGGCATCCGCGTTGTTCGACGATGGATACATCAGCATCAGCCACGATCATTTGCAGAAGCCGTACGAGTGAGGGCGACGGAATAACAGCGTGACGCCCTCCGCCGCATCAACTGCCATCCGCCGCCACGAACCCGCCCGTCTGCCGTGCCCACAGCCGCGCATAGAGTCCGCCTGCAGCAATCAGCTCGGCGTGCGTGCCGGTTTCCACGATGCGGCCCTGGTCCATCACCACCAGCCGGTCCATGCGTGCGATCGTGCTCAACCGGTGCGCGATGGCGATCACGGTCTTGCCACCCATCAACTCGTCCAGGCTGTCCTGGATCGCTGCCTCCACTTCCGAATCCAGCGCCGAGGTCGCTTCGTCCAGCACCAGGATCGGCGCGTCCTTGAGCAGCACTCGGGCAATGGCGATGCGCTGGCGCTGACCACCGGACAGCTTCACCCCGCGCTCGCCGACGTGCGCGTCGTAACCGGCACGTCCTTCGCCATCCCGCAGGGTGTCAATGAAGGCATCAGCCCTGGCCTTGGCTACGGCTGCACGCAACTCGTCTTCGGTGGCGTCCGGGCGGCCGTACAGCAGGTTGTCGCGGATCGAGCGGTGCAGCAGCGAGGTATCCTGGGTGACCACACCGATCTGCCGGCGCAGGCTTTCCTGGGTGACGGCCGCAATGTCCTGGCCATCAATGCGGATGTGGCCGCTTTCCAGGTCGTACAGGCGCAGCAGCACATTGACCAGCGTGGACTTGCCCGCGCCGGACGGCCCAACCAGGCCTATCTTCTCGCCCGGCTTCACGGTCAGGTCCAGGCCGGCGATCACCCCGCCCTTCTTGCCGTAGTGGAAGTGGATGCCCTCGAAGCGAACACCCCCGTCGGTGACCCGCAGCGGCACCGCATCGCCGCGGTCCTGCACGGTCAGCGGCTGCGCAATGGTGGTGATGCCATCCTGCACGGTGCCGATGTCCTCGAAGATGCCGTTGATCGTCCACATGATCCAGCCGGACATGTTGTGGATGCGGATCACCAGGCCAGTGGCGAGGGTGATCGCACCCACGGTGATGTCGCCGCGGCTCCACAGCCACAGCGCCAGCCCGCAGGTGCCGGCGATCAGGAACCCGTTGACGATGGCGATGGTCAGGTCCATGCCGGTGGTGACCCGGGTCTGGCGGCGGTGTTTGACCGCCAGCTCTTCGATGGCCTCGGCCACGTACGCCTGTTCGCGTCCACCATGCGCGAACAGCTTCAGGGTGGGAATGTTAGTGTAGCCGTCCACGATGCGCCCCATTGCCTTGGAGCGCGCTTCGGAGGCGATCCAGGCGCGTTCCTTCGCACGCGGCACGAACACCCACATGATCACCACATAGGCCATCAGCCACAGCACCAGCGGGATCATCAGCCGCCAGTCGGCCTGCGCGAACAGATAAAGCGCGGTACCGGTATAGACCACGATGTACCAGAGCGAATCGACCATCTGCACGGCCGACTCGCGCAGCGAGGTGCCGGTCTGCATCACCCGGTTGGCCATGCTGCCGGCGAAATCGTTCTGGAAGAACGACAGGCTCTGGCGTACTACGTAGTTGTGCATCAGCCAACGCGAGCGGTTGCTCAGCCCCGGAACGATGGCCTGGTTGACCAGCAGATTATGCAGGCCGACCAGCACCGGACGCGCGATCAGTGTGATCGCCGCCATCCACAGCAGGGTGTCGGCGTTGCGGGCGAAGAAGCTGGCATCCGGCTGTTCGCTGACCATGTCGACGATGCGGCCGAGGAAGTCGAACATCGCCACTTCCACCAGCGCCAGCAGCAGTCCGGCGATCAGCGTGGCCAGCAGCACCGGCCACACCGGGCGCAGGTAATAGAGATAGAAGGCCGCCACGTTGCGCGGCGGCATGCGCGCATCCACCGGCGGGAACACCGGAATCAGCGATTCAAACCAGCGGAACATCCTGTCATCTCCAACAACACTGCTGCGGCCGATCATTGTAGTGCCGGGCCGTGCCGCGCCGCGACAACCTCGACTTACCGTATTGAGGAACGCGTCGCAACGCGCCCGGATAGCGAACCACCGGCACTGGCAGTAGCCTGCTTTGGCCGGAGAGAAACTACAACACAGGCACCAGCACCAGATCCTGGAAATCAAAACTGAAATCGGTCAACGACGATATCGGCTGCATGCGCACCTCGCGTACCTTGCCATCCGGGTCCAGGCTGAAATTCACGAATGCATCAGCATTCAGCGATCGGTCGTTCCAGCGCACGATGAAGGTATCGTGCTGCCAGTGCTCCAGCTTGCCGACCAGCTGTGCAGTCTTGTCGAAGCGCAGACGAAGCCCACCTTGGGCGGCGTCGACATGCACGTCGCCGTACCAGGCGTCCCGATACCGGCCGGCGTACTTTGCCAGCGGCAGCGACGGCTTCGACTTCGGGTCGCGTGCGGCCTGGTGCACGGCCCAGCCTTCGTCGGCCTTCTCCTGCGACTTGGCCACCGCGGCCGCATAGGCGGCCACCCAGTCGGTGGGCGTCTGCGGCTTCAAATAGGCATCCAGCACATCCAGGGTGATCGCGTTGAACGCCGCGCCCACTTCCTGGTTGGTCAGCACCACGATGCCCAGCTTCTGTTCCGGCACCAGGGTGACCCGCGAGACCATGCCCGGCCAGCCGCCGGTGTGCCAGACCAGCTTCCGGCCGCGGAAGTCGCTCAGGCTCCAGCCTTCGCCGTAACCGGCGAAGTTCGGCTTGGCCGCCGCCAGTTCCGGCACAGCGGGCTCAGCCACCACCTGCGGCGTGATCACCTGCCACATCGCCTGCTGGGTCTTGGGGGTGAACAGCGCGGTGCCGTTCTCCATCACGCCCTGCGCCAGCTGCACCTTCATCCAGCGTGCCATGTCATGCACGCTGGAATAGATGCCACCGGCACCGGCGTTGTTCGACCAGGTCAGCGGAGCCACCGTACGCAGGTCGCTGAAGTCGTACTTGGCATGCCCCACCGCCGCCTTGTCACCAGCACGCAGATGGTCAGCGTTGTAGCGGGTGCCGGTCATGCCGACCGGGTTGAAGATGTGCTGCTGCAGGAAGTCCGCATACGACTGCCCGGAGACCTGCTCGATCACCTGCTGGGCCACCGCGTACAGGATATTGTCGTAGGCGTAACGGTCACGAAAACCGCCCTTCAGCGGCACCTTGCCCAGGCGCTGCACCACCTCGGCGTTGCTGTAGGTGGTGGTGGGCCAGAACAGCAGGTCGCCCGCACCCAGGCTGAGCCCGCTGCGGTGCGAAAGCAGGTCGCGGATGCGCATCTCGCCGGTGACATACGGGTCGGACATGCGGAACGACGGCAGGTGGTCGATTACCCGGTCGTCCATCTTCAGCTTGCCCTGCTCGGCCAGCAGGTTCAGCGAAGTGGCGGTAAACGCCTTGGTGTTGGAGGCGATCGCGAACAGGGTGTCGGCCTGGACCGGCTCCGGCTTGCCCTGTTCACGCACGCCGAAGCCGCGTTCCAGCACCACCTGCCCGTCCTTGACCACGGCCACGGCCACGCCGGGCACGTCGAACTGGCTGCGCACGCGTTCCACCGTGGCCTCCAGCCGGGAATCCAGTTCGGTCGGCGCGGCGGCCGATGCCAACGGTGCGCAGGCCAGCAGCACGACGCCTCCAATCCATGATGTGTTCAACAGTGTCTCCACGGGTCTGTAACCGGAATGTCGAGGACGCATTCAGCGCGCCTCTTTCGCACGATGGTAACGCGCGCCGCCGCAGGCTCGCGTGTGCCAGAAGCCCGTCCGGAGTCCCGCCATGACCGCCCCTGCTGCCAGCGCCATCATTCCCTGCCTGCGCTACCGAGATGCCCATGCCGCCATTGCCTGGCTTGAGCAGGCGTTCGATTTCAAACCGCAGGCCGTATACGCCGACGGTGCCATCGTCTACCACGCCCAGCTGGTCCATGGCGGCGGCATGGTGATGCTCGGGTCGGTCGACCACGGCGGCGAGTGGGAAAAGCTGACGGTCCAGCCCGATGAGATCGACGGCCGCGAAACCCAGAGTGCCTGCGTCGTCGTGTCCGACCCGGACGCGCACTACGCGCGCGCCGTTGCCGCAGGAGCCAAGGTGGTGATCGACATCGCCGACCAGGATTATGGTGGCCGCGGCTATGCCTGCCGCGACCTGGAAGGCCATCTGTGGTGGTTTGGCAGCTATGACCCCTGGCAGGCCGGGCAAGCTGCCACATGAGTGCACCTGCAGGCCGCATCCGCACCGGCATCGGCGGCTGGGTGTTTCCCGAGTGGCGCGATGGAGTCTTCTATCCGGCCGGACTGCCACAGCGCGAGGAACTTGCGCATGCCTCCGCGCAGCTGGGCTGCATCGAGATCAACAGCACGTTCTATCGCGCGCAGAAGCCCGCGGTGTACGCGCAATGGCGCGAGCAGACGCCTCCGGGATTCCGCTTTTCGGCCAAGGCTCCGCGCAGCCTGACCCAGCGCCATGACCTGGGGGCGGTGGCCGCGCGCGCCGATGACTTCATCCAGGGCATCACCACCCTGGAGGACCGGCTGGGACCGCTGGTGTGGCAGTTCGGCGAACAGCACCCCGCCGGTGCCCAGGAGTTCGGCCGACTGCTCGAGGGCCTGCCACGTGAGGCAGGAGGGCACGTGCTGCAGCATGCACTGGAGGTTCGTAATCCGGCGGCATGGAGCAGCGAGCTGATCGAGGTGGCGCGCAGCCACCACGCCGCGCTGGTGTTCAGCAGCTCAACCGATTACCCCAGCTATGCCGATCTGACCGGGCCTTTCGTCTATGCCCGCCTGATGCAGTCGCGCGCCAACCTGCGCGCCGGCTACCCGCAACGCGTGCTCGAACAGTGGGCCCTGCGCGCCCTGCGCTGGGCGCGGGGCGAGGACAACCCGGACCTGCCGCATCTTGCACAGGCGTCTCCCACCGGCCCCGCGCGCGAGGTCTACCTGCTGTTCATCGGAGCCGCCAAGCATCGCAACCCGGGCGCGGCGATGGCGCTGCGCGACCAGCTGCGCAGCGTAGGCGGGTAAGCCGCTCACCTCCGCGCCAGACTCTCGTCCACCTTCCACAGCAGACCACCCAGTGCGATGAAGGCCAGCGTCATCGATGCGACGTTGCCGAGCAGGGCCTTCCATCCCAGCATCTCCATATCCAGAAATGGATATGGATACTGCCCGGTCAGGCGACCCAGCAGCATGGCCCAGGCCAGGTAGGCCACCGGGACCAGCAGGGCCAGCAGCAGCTGCTTCCAGTGCAGTCCGCCGTGTTCGCCGAGCGCCCAGCCCAGCAGATACAACACCGGGACCGCGTAGTGCAGGCCCGCGTCAGCCCACCATTGCCATCCCTGCGGATGCCACAACGTGCGCAGTACCAGCACGTACACCAGGCCGGTGATGCCGATGTACAGCGCGATGGCCGCCCGCGGCCCGGGGCCGGCCAGCCCCTCGACTTCACCGCTGGCGCGTGCCAGGCAGACCGCCGCCACGCCGATGTTGCAGAGAATGGTGAAGTAGCCCAGGAAGCGCAGGCTGGCGCTGCCGACACCCTGGAGACCGCCGCCAGGGGGCAGCAGCAGCACGAACTGCAGCACCAGCGAGAGTATCGCGACCAGCGCGGTCAGGCCGGCCAGCACACGGGCAACGGAAGAAGGCGCACGCATGGTATTCCTCGCGAAGGTTAACGCGCACAATACTCGCATGCCGATGACCGATACCCGCAAAGCGCTGCTGCAAATCCATTTCTGTGTGCTGTTGTGGGGCGTCACCGCCATCCTCGGCAAACTGATCACCCTGCCCGCCCTCCCCCTGGTGTGGTGGCGCATGCTGCTGGTGGTAGCCATGCTGGCGCTGCTGCCGCGCGTGTGGCGCGGGCTGCGCCAGCTTTCCCCTGCACTGCTGGCCGGTTACTGCGGCGTGGGCGCGCTCGTCGCGCTGCACTGGCTCACCTTCTACGGCGCAGTGAAACTGGCCAACGCCTCGGTGGCCGCCACCTGCATCGCGCTGGCTCCGGTGTTCACCGCGGTGATCGAGCCCTGGGTGGCCAAGCGGCCGTTCCAGCTGCGCGAGCTGGCGTTCGGCATCGCGGTGCTCCCGGGCGTGGCCCTGGTGGTCGGCGGCGTGCCCGACGGCATGCGCCTGGGCGTACTGGTCGGCGCGCTCTCCGCATTGCTGGTGGCGGTATTCGGCTCGCTCAACAAGCGTCTGGTCAGCCATGCCGACCCGCTCACCGTGACCGCCGTGGAACTGGGGGCCGGCACGCTCACCCTGACCCTGCTGGCCCCGCTGCTGCCGTTCCTGCTCCCCGCGCTGGCCAGCCCGTTGTGGGTCGTGCCCGACCTGCGCGACGGTCTGCTGCTGCTGGCGCTGGCCGGGGTCTGCACACTGCTGCCCTTCGCACTGGCACTGGTGGCATTGCGTCACCTCAGCGCCTACACCGTGCAGCTGGTGACCAACCTGGAACCGGTCTACGCCATCCTGCTGGCGATGGTGCTGCTGAGCGAGCAGCGGGAACTCACGCCGCTGTTCTACGCCGGCGTGGCGATCATCGTCGGCGCGGTGTTCCTGCACCCGCTGTTGAACCGCCGCAAACCGGTGCAGCATCCGGAGATCCTGGGGACGGCCGAGGCGCGGAATATCGCGGAGTAGGATCGGGTACCGACCAACGGTCGGTACCTACCGGGTTGGTCAGTACCAGTCGGGGGCGTCAAGCAGTCCCTGATCGGGCAGCGCCGGGGGCCACGACGACGCGGTCGCGGCCGTTGCGTTTGGCCTGGTACAGCGCGGCATCGGCACGCGACACGGTCTGGTCGACGCTGTCGCCGGCCTTGTGCGCGGCCACGCCGATGCTGATGGTGATGGGGAAGCCCAACGGTAGTTCAGCCACCGCCATGCGCAGGAAGTCGCACTGCAGTTCGGCGGTGCGCAGGTCGGTGTCAGGCATCAGCACCACGAATTCCTCGCCGCCGTAACGCGCGGCCATGCCACGTCCGGAGAAATGCGCCCGCAACAGCACGCCAAGCTCGGCCAGCACCCGGTCGCCGGTGGCATGGCCGTGAATGTCGTTGATCTGCTTGAAGTGATCGATGTCCACCAGCGCCACGGCGGTCTGCCGCGGCTGGCCATCCGCGTCCAGCAACGAGGCCTCCAGCGCCACCGCCATGGCGCGGCGGTTGGGCAGACCGGTCAGCACGTCGGTGCGACTCTGCTCGGCCAGGTCGGCGTTCTGCGCCAGCAGCAGGTCGTGGTACTCGCCCAGCAGGCGTTCGTAGTCCTCGCGCTCCAGCATGTGGCTCTGGATGTCCTGGGCGAAACGGCGCAGCTCCATCACCAGCATCACCTGCCGCGACAGTGCCGCCAGCGCCTCGGTCTGGTCGGTATCCAGCTGGTGTGGTTCCGGGTCGAACACGCACAGCGTACCCAGTGGATAGCCTTCATTGCTGATCAGCGGCGCGCCGGCGTAGAAGCGCACATGTGGCGCACCGGTGACGATCGGGTTGTCGTGGAAACGCGCGTCGTTGCGCGCGTCTTCGATCACCATCACCTGCTGCGGCTGCAGAATGGCGTGGCCGCACATCGATTCGGCGCGCGGCAATTCGGCAGCCGCGGTGCCCTGGATCGACTTGAACCACTGGCGCTCTGCATCGATCAGGGTCACCGCCGCCATCGAGGTACCGCACACCGCTTTGGCAATGGTGACCAGGTCCTCGAAGGACTTTTCCTTGTCTGTGTCGAGAATGCGGTAACGGTACAGGGCGTCCAGGCGCAAGGCTTCGTTGGAAGGCTTCTCGGGCTTGATCATGCAGCGGGTCGACATCCGGGAGCTGCGCGCAGTCTAGTCCGGAGCGCGTGACGGGGCGTGAGCGCCCCGTGCAGGTCCGCCACCGCCTTACCAGTCGAGCTGCCTGGGCAGCAGGCCCTTCAGCTCGGCGTCGGTCAGGTTGCGCCACTGTCCGGGCTTGAGCGCCCCGATCTTGATGTTGTCGATGCGCACCCGGCGCAGCTGGGTGACCCGGTAACCGAACGCCGCCGCCATCAGGCGGATCTGCCGGTTCAGGCCCTGCTCGAGGGTGATGCGGAAGCCGAACTTTGCAATCCGCGAGGTCCGGCACGGCAGCGTGGTTTCATTGTGGATGCGTACGCCGCGAGCCATGCCGCGCAGGAACTCATCGGTCACCGGCTTGTTCACTGCCACCAGGTATTCCTTCTGGTGGCCGTTCTCGGCGCGCAGGATCTGGTTGACGATATCGCCGTTGCTGGTCATCAGGATCAGGCCTTCGGAATCCTTGTCCAGCCGACCGATCGGGAAGATGCGCTGCTCATGCCCGACGAAGTCGACGATGTTGCCCTTGACCGCGCTTTCGGTGGTGCAGGTCACGCCGACCGGCTTGTTCAGGGCGATATACACATGGCGGCGACCGCCGGCCTTCTTCGCCTCGCGGGCGCGCAGCGGCTGGCCGTCGACCAGCACCACGTCGCCCTCGCCCACCACTGCGCCGGTACCGGCGGCGACGCCATTGACGGTGACGCGGCGTTCGCCGATCAGTCGGTCGGCTTCACGCCGGGAACAGAAGCCGGTTTCGGCGATGTGCTTGTTGAGTCGAGTGGTCATCGCGCCATTATCCGGGAAAACGACGTGCCGGGCATGGCCCGGCACTACCCGGCGTCGTAGACCTGGTTGCGACCGGCGCGCTTGGCCCGGTACATCGCGTGGTCGGCGCGACGCAGCAGCCCGGCCAGATCGTCCTGTGCGGGCCGCCATACGGCCAGGCCGATGCTGGCCGTCAACGCCAGTCCTTCCAGGCCCAGCGTTGGCGACACCGCAGCCACCTGCTGGCGCACGCTTTCCAACCGGGACCGCGCGGCCACCGGATTCGCGCCCGGCAGCAGGATCAGGAACTCCTCGCCCCCCATGCGCACCACATGGTCCTGGCTGCGCACCGCCGCGCGCAGCGCGCGCGCCACCGCGACCAGGACCTGATCACCGGCCTCATGGCCGAACTGGTCATTGATGTCCTTGAACAGGTCGATGTCCAGGAAACCGATCACCAACGGCTGCTGCTCGTGGGCAGGACGGTCCAGATGCCGGGCCAGCAGGCGCAGGCCGGCCCGTCGGTTGGGCAAGCCGGTCAGGCCGTCGGTATCGGCCAGCTGACGCATTTCATCGCGCTGCTGGCGCAGCCGGCCCAGCCGCAGATTCAGCGCATACGCCGACATCATCAGGAACCAGGTTGCCGACAGCTGCAGCGCCTCGATCCGGTAGGCGATCAGCCACTGTGCCTGGACCAGGTCGGCGATGATCATCACCCACCACGGCAACAGCGCCAGCAGGCCCGCCAAGGCGTAGTAATCGCGCCGGCGCAGCGCCCACAGGCCGACCGCAAGGCAGATCAGGCACCCCAGCTGGAACACGTGCTCCATCGCGTCTGCAAGCCGCATCAGACCGGCCGTGCCGAGCAACGGCACGCACAGCGCCGCCGAGACACCCGACCACAGCACCAGCTGCTGGCCCAGCCGCGAACGTGGCCACAACCGGTCGCCGCCGTTGAGCCGCCACAGCACCGGCAGCAGTATCCCCAGCGCGATCGCACTGAGTCCGACCAGCCACCAGGAGGCGCTTTCGTACACTGGCAGCCAGGGTTCCGGGTAGCCGCTCAGGCCACCCAGCACCGCCTGCCACAGCACGAACACCAGGCAGACCGCCACATAGATCAGGAATGAGCGGTCCTTGGCGGTGACGTAGCCCATCAACGCCGACAACGCCAGCGCAATCGCCACCGCGATGCAGGACACGCGGACCAGCAGCCGCGCGGTGTCGTTCTGCTGCACCGGGCTGGGCGCGCCGAGGCGCACCGTGGGAACCCAGTACGGTTTGAGCGGCGTGGTCCACGACACCACGATGGATTCGTGGTCGCCGGCCTTGGGCACCACCACCATGCCAATTCCCGCGCGGAATCGAGAATCGCGGGTACGGGCGTCATGCATGTTGCCGCAGATCTGCCGTTTGCCGTGGCTGATGCGCACCTCACCGGCGAACACGCCGAACACGTCCACCGCCTGCGGCTCGCCGGACCAGCCTTCGGGCGGTGCCGGCACGTGCAACACCTCCTGGTGGCGCGCAATTACGTCGGGCGGACAGGCACGCTGCGGGGTCTGTTCGGAGGTGGCAGCGCCGAGCAGCAGCACGTCGCGGCCGGGTTCGGGGGCATGGGCCCACGCCAGCAGCGGCGCCAGCACGGCCAGCACACACAGCAACCAGGTCAGACCCCGGGGGCCTCGCCTGTCATGCCTGATCCTCACCTTGCCTTGCCTCACGCCAACGCCCCACGTGCTGCCGACACACCCTGCGCGCGCCGTCCCCTGGGGGGCATTATCGCAAGTTCTGCTGCGCTGCATCGGCCCGGGCAGCCCATAAAGCCGACTGGGTCATCTTTTCCAGCGGCATTGGCCGCTCCACCGCATACCCCTGCATCCCGTCCACGCCCAGCGCCTGCAGCTGGTCGGCAACCTCTTCCGACTCCACCCATTCGGCAATCACGGTCATGTGCAGCTCGCGGCCGATCTCGGTGATGGCCCGCACCGTGGCCCGGCTGACCGGGTCCACGTCCATGTCACGGACAAACAGCCCGTCGATCTTCAACATGTCCGCCGGCAGCTGCCGGAGGTAGCCGAACGACGACAAGCCCGAACCGAAGTCGTCAAGCGCCACGCGGCAGCCGCGTGCCTTCACCGCCTCGACGAAGCTGCGCGCCTGGTCCAGGTTGCTGATCGCGGCCGTCTCGGTCACTTCGAAGCACAGCTTGCGGGCCAGCCCCCGGTTACGCTCCAGCAGGTCGCTCACGTAGGCCAGGAAGCTGGGTTCGGTGATCGACTGTGCCGACACGTTCACGTTGCACAATCCCAGTCGCTTGACATGGCCTGGGCACACCTGCAGGTGCCGGAACAGCAGGCCCAGCACGTGCCGGTCCAGCGCCATGCCCATCCCGTAGCGCTCCACCGCCGGCATGAATTCACCCGGTGTGTGCAGCTGGCCGTCGCGCCCGCGCAGGCGTACCAGCACCTCGTAGTGCAGGAACGCCGGATCGCCGCGCCAGGCGATGCGCTGCGCGTACAGCAGCATGCGGTTGTCGGCCATGGCGGAGGACACCCGCGCCAGGCGCTCGGCCTCACGTCGCCGCTCCTCCAGCGTCTCGCGGGTTTCATTGAAGAAATGGATACGGTTGCGACCGGCCTGCTTGGCCGCGTAGCACGCGCTGTCGGCCGCGCTCATCAACCAGTTCACGTCCGCCACGTCGGCGGTGATCTCCACGACTCCCACACTGCAGCGCACCTGCGGAGTGCCTTCCTCCTGCACCGCGCCGGCCTGGCCCAGCGAGCGCATCACCCGCTGCAGCACCTGGCGGGCGTCCTCCTGACCGGCGTGGGCCAGGAACAGGGCGAACTCATCACCGCCCATGCGCCCGATCCAGTCGCCGTCACGCACGGCCCCCACCAGGTATTCGGCAAGGCTGCGCAGCAGCTGGTCACCGGCGGCATGGCCCAGTCCGTCATTGACCAGTTTGAAGTAATCCAGGTCGATGTAGCACAGGCTGTGTACCCCACCATGGGTGCGCACGCTCAACAGCGCCTGTTCCAGCCGCCGCTCGATCTCGCGTCGGTTGATCAATCCGGTCAGTGGATCGTGGCTGGCCTGATGTTCAACCTCGCGGGCCAGCGCGTGGTTCTGTGACACATCTTCGACCATCGCGAAGATGGTGGGATCGCGCCCCGGTGTCTGCACCAGGGTGCCGCTGCTGCGTCCCCACAGCAGGCTGCCATCGGCCTTGCGGAAGCGCAGCTCGGCAGGACGCAGCTGCCGGACCCAGTCGATCCGCCCCTGTTCGTCGGCCACCAGTTCGCCTTCCATCAGCAGTTCGGGCAGTTCCATGCTCAACATCGCCTCGCGACGGTAGCCGAACATATCGGCGACAGCCTGGTTGGCTTCGACGATGCCGCCTGCCGCATCCAGTTTCAGCATGCCCACGGTGGCCTGGTAGAACGCCGCCCGGAAACGGCTCTCCTTCTCGATCAGATCGTTGCGGACCCGTCGTGCCAACAGCACCGCGACCAGGGTTATGAGCAGGACCGACAGACCGCCCACGGTCAAGGTGGTGATCCGCACGATCGATGCGGTATTGAGCAGCGCCTGCGAGAACGCCTTGGCCTGTGCCTGCAAGCTGCGGTCCAGTGCCTGCAGGTGCAGCAGCATGGCGTTTTCCGCCTCCGCCGGCATGCCACCGGCCGCATGCATTTTCTCGGCCGCATCGGCGATCTGCTGCATCTGCAACAGGCCATGGTCGGTCCGTCGCCAGAACTGCACCGCCTCACGGAAGTAGACCAGGCTGCCCAGATAGCGGAACGAGACGATCAGCCGGTTGATATCGGCCGGTGCGTTCAATCCCTGCTGCAGGCCGCGGCGGGCACGTGCCACGTCGAGGTCATCCTGCTCCATGGCCAGCCGTGCATCGAGATCACCCAGCGGGACCGCCAGCGACGCACGCGCATCGGCAAGGCTGGCGGGGTTGCCCGATTCGATGTACCGCGCCAGTGAAAAGGACGCACGCTGCTGCGCGCGCGACCAGTGACTCTGCCCGACAATCCACGCCGTGGATGCCGCCTGCAGTTCCTGGATCAGCGCGGAGATGCCGACCAGTCCGATCGCCATTCCGGTAAGCAGCACAAACCGCAGTGTCAGGCCCCGTGTCACATGCGGTACTGCGTTGCTTCCTCCCTCTCTGTTGCCGCCTCCCAGCATGCCCCCTCCTGTCCTGTCGTCGCCGGTTGCAATGCCAGGCTGGCCTGCGCCCGCCGACGCCTGCCTGCCCTCCCAAGCACGCCATACCCCGGTGAGGCTATGTCCGGGGGTGTTGAGGTGGTGCGAAAACGGGCTGAACGAAAAACGCCAGCCTTGTGGGCTGGCGTTTTTCAATGTGTGCCGACCAACGGTCGGCACCTACCGGTGTGGGGTGTGCCGACCAACGGTCGGTACCCACGGGGGTCAGCGCGGACCGCGGGGCTTGAAACCGTCGCGACGCGGCGGACGGTCGTTGCCGCCCGGACCGCCG
>NZ_RHPP01000056.1 GCF_003935715.1 Stenotrophomonas sp. 278
AAACGACTACGCAAAGCAATTGAAAGCCGCTTCCTGACCCCGTACTTCTTGGCGTCCGATTTCAGGGGACAGGTTCAGTATTGGGAACGAAACGAGGAGTGCTGACTACGGTTGATGTTGCTCGCAGCTACAACGACGAAGAGCTGAATGCCGGCTCCTACTTCGTTGACATGGCGGCGGCACGACGAGAGGCATCCGCAGCCACCCCATACACCGACCCTGATCGGGTTAGGCTTGGACTCTACACCTACACACGGTCCGATGAGGGGCGGTGGCTTGTCCGAACGCATATTGAGGGACGAATTTCCAGGGATCTTCCAGTCACCGACTCCGGGTTGGTCGAACGGCTGAACGAAGCCCGCGAGGTACGTCTCGAGCGCCAGCAACTACGTAGCCAGTTCCACCCTGATGACCCCAATCAGCATCGTCCCATCAAGGAAAGCCCTTTTCTGTTGTCCGATGCGGGCCCGGATCTGGACCCGCGCGATCCCTCACACCCACGCCATGCCCTTCACCAGCAATGCGTCAACGGGGTGCAGGCCATCGATGCCCGCCTCGGCAAGCCATGGGATGAACTTAGCGAGTGCATGGCCGCGAGCCTGACCACGTTGGCGGCACGCAACAATCTCGACCGCGCCGATCACGTTCTGCTCAGCGAGCAGGGCACGCGCAGCGCTCCCGGCGAACACGTGTTCGTCGTGCAGGGCGACTTGAACGACCCGGCCCAGCGCCGTGCGCATATGCCCACCGCCGAAGCGATCACCACGCCACCCGAAGAGTCGTTCCAGCAGTTGGCGCAATTGGATCACACGCGGTCCCAGGAACAGGCGCAGCAACAGACGCGTGACCACGAACAGAGAATGCGCGCCCCAGTGATGTCGTAGAGCCGGGCTTGCCCTGCTGTCCTTCGCTCAACCCAACGATTCAGGCAACAAAGCCCAGTGAACCTGCTCCCCCGCATCATCCTGACACTGTGCCCAGCAGTGTTCCTCCTGCCTTCTATCTACACACACGCGTCAGAAACCACGCAGACCAACGAACACGGCTGCACCCGCCGCGTAAGCGTAGGGCCGTACACCCCAGACCAGAAACTGCCACCCACCAGCCAGGAATGCCTGGGTCCGTACCTGCTGGAAGTCCCGCGAGACCATCTGTTCAATCTGCGCGGGTTTGGCAGTGGCGACAGCTACTCACTGGTCTTGGACTTTCCCACGCTGCAGCCCATTCCGCTGGCGGAGCGGGAGCCGTTCAGTCCGGACATCGTCATGCGTACGGTGACCTTTGACTACCGCTACGTTGACCGTGACAGGCTCAAGCAGGTGTTCCAGCGGGAGTACACGCCGCGCGACGCCAGGGATCATGCTCCGGACCAGTCATTGGACACCCGCGTCCAGCAGAGTACGGCGTATGGGCTGGTTGCCTACTTTGCCGACATGGAAAAGGTGCGTGCGTACTACCGGGTCAAGGGGTATCAGGACAATGCGCGGGTGATGCTGCCCGAGCGGCACAAGGATTGGTTCATCGCGCGTGGTGCCGATGGCGAGGTATCAACGGTGATCAAATGCACGCCGCAGGCGCAGCAGGATCAAAACTTTGCACGCTGTGAGCACACGCTGTTGATGGAGGACCGGAACACGTTGGTCCGGATCAACTATCCGCGCGGCGGGCTGCCGCAGTGGCGGGAGCTGGAAGCGCGGGCGCGAGAGATGATGGTGGCGTTTCTGGTGGACGCTGATGATCGCGCGGGTCCGGGCTGACGCGATCTGAGGGAGCTGCCGGGCAAGCCCGGCACTACGGGTGTTGGCGAGGCGACCGGGAGTTAGCGATGGGCCGGGAGTTGGCGAAGCGACCGGAATGAGGGCGGTGCCCTCAGGCGCACTTTTCCTTGCGGCCCATCAGCTTGCCCATGCGGGAAGGTTCGTCGCATTTGGGAGCCGGCGGCGGTGGCGCGGCAGCGGCCGCACGTGCACGGCGTAGCTGTTCCACCTTGGCACGGATCTGCGGCATCGCCGCCATGGCGGCCTTCTCGCCTTCCAGGATCGCGTAGCCGCGTTGGCTGAAATCGGCCGCGCCGATGTCCAGCACCTTGGGCCGGATGATGATGTCGGCGCGCGCCAGTTCCTGCTCACCCAGGCGCTGACCCATGATCGCAATCGACTGGTTGACGATGCCGAGCATGCCGGTCGGCGACTTGCCGCTGGCCTTGCTGGAAATATCCACGGCGATGACGAAGTCCGCACCCAACTGGCGCGCGGCATCGACCGGCACCGGGCTGACCACGCCGCCGTCGACGAACATGCTCTGGCCGATCTTCACCGGTTCGAACACGCCCGGAATGCTGCTGGAGGCACGCACGGCTTGGCCCACGTTGCCGCGCACGAACACCGCGCGCTCGCCGTTATTCAGATTGGTGGCCACGGCGGCAAACGGCTTCTTCAGCTTCTCGGCCGGCTTGTTGTTGACCTGAGCGTTGACGTAGTCCTGCAGCTTTTGGCCCTGCACCAGCCCGCCCGAGAACAGACGCACGTCGCGGATGCTGGCTTCGTCCAGCGCCACCGCCTTGCTCTGCATGGCGAACGCGTCCATGCCACTGGCGTACAGCGCACCGACCACGCTGCCGGCGCTGGTGCCGGAGACCACCACCGGCTCGAAGCCGTTGGCCTCCAGCATCTTGATCACGCCGATATGCGCGAAGCCCTTGGCTGCACCGCCACCGAGCGCGATGCCGATCTTCACCGGCTTGGCCGGCGTTGCCGGCACCACCACCGGGGTAACCGGGGTCGGCTTGGTGTTCTCGCCACCGCAGGCGGCCAGCAGGCCGAGCAGGGCAACAGACAGCGTCAGACGGGTGCGGCGGAAGGCGTTCATCGGCAAGCCGAAAAGTGAATGGGCGATAGCATACCGGGATTGCCGGGCAGGGCCCGGCAATCGGCCGGCGTCATTCAGAACCGGTTATCCCCATCCAGAATCCGCCCCAGCCCGCCCAGCACCGAGCCTTCGCCGCGGTTCTGGCCACCGCCCTGCGGTGCGGCCATCCACATCCGGCCGGCCAGGCGCGAGAACGGCAGCGACTGCAGCCACACCTTGCCGGGGCCGGTCAGGGTGGCCAGGAACACGCCTTCCCCGCCGAACACCATGCTCTTGATCCCGGCCACCCGGCGCACGTCCATGTTCACGCTTGAGTGGAAGGCGACCACGCAGCCGGTGTCCACATCCAGGCGCTCGCCCGGGGCGAGTTCGCGCTCGATCACGCAGCCACCGGCGTGGATGAACACCCAGCCGTCGCCTTCCAGCTTCTGCATGATGAAGCCCTCGCCGCCGAACAGGCCGGTCATGATCTTCTGCTGGAAGTGCACGCCGATCTGCACGCCGCGCGCGCCGGCCAGGAAGCTGTCCTTCTGGCAGATCAGGCGGCCGCCGTGCTGGTCCAGCTTCATCGGCAGCACAGTGCCGGGGTAGGGCGCGGCAAAGGCGACCTTGGCCTTGCCGTGGCCGGTGTGGGTGTACAGGGTGGCGAACAGGCTTTCCCCGGTGAGCACGCGCTTGCCGGCGCTCATCAGTTTGTCCATGAAGCCGCCGCCCTGGCCACTGTGCGAGCCGTCGCCGAACACGGTGTCCATCTGCACGGCGGCGTCCTTGAACATCAGCGCGCCGGCCTCGGCAATGGCGCTTTCGCCCGGGTCCAGCTCGATCTCCACGAACTGCATCTCGTGGCCGACGATGCGGTAGTCGATGTCGTCGGCGCGCTGGCTGCGGCCACCGGCACCGCCGGGAACCGGCGGCGGGGCACCGACCGGGCCGGTGCTGCCGGCCAGCAGTTCGGGCACCTCGGCGATCTTCATCCAGCCGCTCATACCCTCGCACCAGACCAGCGCCTGGCGGTTGGCCTGGGCGAAGCGGCGGGCGGAGTCGTCGTCGAGCGGGCCGATGCGGTCGGGCTGGCCGGAAAGATGGAAGTACCACTGGGTCATGGGTGAGGCCCTGTTGATGGGTTGGGGACGGGTGCGTCCTTCACATCATGGGTCCAAAACGTTGGTAATAAATGACCGGAATTTGCGACGTTGTTGTTGTGCTGCAACAATTGTCTGGTAGCGCCGGTCCACCACCCCTCCCAACACAGCCTAATCGCCATGTTCCCGAACCGCACTGCCCACGGCCGTACCGCGTCCGTGCACCCCCTCGTTGTTGCCCTTGCCGCCCTGCTGCCATTGACGGCCGCAGCCCAGGACGCCCCCGCCGCCAAGGATCCGGTCGCCCTCGATACGTTGCAGGTAACGGCGCAGCGCCGTGTGGAAAACGCCAAGGACGTGCCGGTTTCGATCTCGGCCATCCAGGGCGAGAAGCTTGACGTACTTGGCTCGGCCGGGGATGACATCCGCTTCCTGTCGGCACGCGTGCCCAGCCTTAACATTGAATCGTCCTATGGTCGTGCCTTCCCGCGCTTCTACATCCGCGGCCTGGGCAACACCGACTTCGACCTCAATGCCTCGCAGCCGGTCTCGCTGGTGTACGACGACGTGGTGCAGGAAAGCCCGCTGCTGAAGGGCTTCCCGCTGTTCGACCTGGCCGGCGTGGAAGTGCTGCGTGGCCCGCAGGGCACGCTGTTCGGCCGCAACACCCCGGCCGGCGTGGTCAAGTTCGACTCGGCGCGTCCGTCGCAGGACGCCGATGGCTACGTGAAGGTGTCCTACGGCACCTACGACACCTGGAACGTGCAGGGCGCTTACGGCGGCCCGCTGACCGACCGCTGGTCGGCACGCGTGTCGGCGCTGTACCAGCGCCGCGACAACTACGTCGACAACACCCGCCCGAACGCCCCGGCCGAAGGCTTCGAGGGCTATGACGAATCCGCTGGCCGCGTGCAGTTCCTGTACGAAGGCGACGAGTTCGAAGCGCTGTTCAACCTGCACAAGCGCAAGCTCAACGGCACCGCGCGCCTGTTCCGCGCCAACATCATCCAGCCGGGCAGCAACGCGCTGGTCGAGAACTTCGACCGCGACAAGGTCTCCAACGACGGCGTGAATTTCTCCGAGCTGGATACCTGGGGCGGCAGCGCGCGCCTGCAGTGGAACCTGGGCAGCGTCACCCTGCACTCGATCACCGGCTACGAAACCGCCGAATCGCTCAACCACGGCGACATCGACGGTGGCTACGGTGCCAGCTTCCTCGGCGACGGCAACTACGGCCCGGGCTTCATTCCGTTCCCGTCCGAATCCGCCGACGGCCTGCCCGACCACCGCCAGTGGACCCAGGAATTCCGCGTGGAATCCAACGAGTGGGGTCGCTTTGACTGGCAGGCGGGCGTGTTCTACTTCGATGAAGACGTCACCATCGACAGCTTCAACTACGACTCGCTCACCCCGGGCAACCCGCAGACCGGCCACGCCGTGCAGAGCCAGCGCAACAAGGCCTGGGCGGTGTTCGCGTCGGGCGACCTGGACGTGACCGACAAGTTCAAGCTGCGTGCCGGCGTGCGCTACACCCAGGACAAGAAGGACTTCACCGCCAGCGTGCTGCAGGCAGTGCCGGGTGGCACTCCGGTCAGCGGCCCTTACATCGCCAACACCGATGTGGATGACGTCAGCTGGGACCTGAGCGGCGTGTACCAGATCACCGACAACCTCAATGCCTACGCACGTGTGGCCAAGGGCTTCCGTGCGCCGTCGATCCAGGGCCGCCTGGCCTTCGGCGGTGTGTCGCAGGCCGATTCGGAAAAGGTGATTTCTTACGAGGCCGGCATCAAGGCCGACCTGTTCGACCGCCGCGCCCGCCTGGGCTTCAACGTGTTCCGCTATGACGTCGATGGCCAGCAGCTGATCGCGGTGGGTGGTGCCAACAACACCGCCACCCTGCTCAACGCCGACAAGACCGTTGGCCAGGGCGTGGAGCTGGACTTCGAGGCCTACCTGACCGACCACGTGCTGCTGACCCTGGGTAGCAGCTACAACGACACCGAGATCAAGGACCGCGACCTGGCGGTGGCGATCTGCGGTGGCGGCTGCACCATCACTGATCCGACCACGGTCATCAATGGCGGCACCTACGCGCTGGTCAACGGCAACCCGCTGCCGCAGGCACCGAAGCTGATCCACAACCTGACCCTGCGTGCGGGCTTCCCGCTCAACGACGCCAGCGAGCTGTACGTGTACACCGACTGGGCCTACCGCAGCCCGGTGAACTTCTTCCTGTACGAGTCGCCGGAGTTCCGCAGCCGCTCGTCGCTGGAAGGCGGCCTGCGCCTGGGCTACAACTGGGAATACGGTCAGTACGACGTGGCCGTGTTTGGCCGCAACCTGACCAACCAGACCCGCGTGGTCGGTGCGATCGACTTCAACAACCTGACCGGCTTCCTCAACGAGCCGCGCACGTTTGGCGTCGAGTTCACCGCGAAGTTCTGATGCGGTGATGCAATAAAGGAAGGGCCGGCATTGCCGGCCCTTCTGCATTACAGGGCGCTTTCGGGGCGCACCTTCAACACGGCTTCTTCGGTTGCGCAATCGCGGCTTGAGCGTGCGCCGTTTGCACGCGCTGCTGCAATTTCCTTGCGCGCTGCGGCTAGATCGCGCTGGAATTCCGGGTTGTCGTGCAGGCGCGCCACCGCGGCCGCGCCCATGAAGCGCCCTTCCAGAATGTCGCTCTGCCAGTGCACGTTGCACACCAGGCGGCTTTCACCGTAGTTGCGGCCGCGCAGCTGGATCGCATCGGCGCGCTCGGGAACGATCTCCGAAAGGATCAGCGCCCACGCCCAGCCGATCGAGGTGTGGCCCGACGGGTACGAACCGTTGCCACGCAGGCCTTCTTCGTCCTCCGGGGTGCAGGTCGGCTCGCCGTTGACCATGAACGGTCGCGCGCGCTGGTAGTGCTTCTTGGCCACGCGGGTCGCCGCACTGGCATCTATCCGGCTGCGTTCCAGCAGGCGGTACAGCGCCGGGGTCTTCTGTGCGTCCACATCCAGACCAATGGCACAGGAAAACTGGTTGGCCCCTTCCGGGAAGCCCAGCTCCGCGTCAGCGGTCGCCTGGGCGAAACGCGGGCTGCCGCGCAGCGCGCGGGCCTCGCGGCTGATCTGATCGTCCAGCGCGGCAGCGGCTGACCCGGCCACCGGCGGGGCGGGCACCAGGTTCAAGCTGGCCGGCACGTCGCGGACGGGAAGGTAGCCCACCGCCTTGGTCACCACCGACGCCTCCACCGGCGTGCTCTGCGGTGCGGTCGTGGTGGCACAGCCCGCCAGAACCGACATCACGGCAGCAGCCAGGGCGGGGCGCAGCAGCGCAGATGGGGCGAACAACGACATGGGCAGTACTCGGCAGCGGTGAGCGCGCATGATCGCAGCTTCACGTGCTCCTGCCAGCGGCCGCAGGTCATGCCGCCAGACCCGGCATAGCGTCCCGCTTCGCCGTTGAGATTGGTTGCAGATGGCAGGAATCCGGTACTGGTTCACGGAAATTCACGCGCCGACCGACATAGCGTCGGCCCCGGCAGCTTCCCCACGAGGTGCCGGCAATCAGGGGGAACACTCAACAACCGGAGACACTCGATGCAAAGCAAAGCAATGGGGACGGGGGCCATGCTGGCCCTCGGCTTGATGCTCACGTGTGCCAGCGCGCAGGCCGCCGATGTAGTGGGCGTGGCCTTTGTGCACGGCACAGGCAAGCAGACCGACGCCCGCACCGACTACTGGCAACCCAGCATCATCGACAGCGTGCGCCAGGGATTGCCCAACAGCAGCAACTACACGGTCATCAACTGCGATTTCGAGCAGTACATGTGGAAACCGGAAGCGGCCGGCTGCCTGGCCACCCAGCTCACCGGCTTCATCAACAGCAAAGGCATCACCAAGCTGGTGGTGATCACCCATTCCAACGGCGGCAACGTGGTCCGCTGGATTCTTTCCAATCCCACCTACGACAGCCGTTACCCGAAGCTGATCCAGACCATCAGCCAGGTCACCGCACTGGCTCCGTCCTCGGCAGGCACGCCGTTGGCCGATGCCGTGCTCAACGGCAATGTCTTCGAGGCCTCGGTGGGCTGGCTGCTGGGGTACCAGAACGACGCGGTGCGCATGCAGCAGGTCGGCTGGATGGCCACCTACAACGCCCAGAACCTGTATGGCACCGGCGGTCGGCCGGCATTGCCCAAGCCGTTCCGCGCCGTGGTGGGGTCCGATGTGGAATCAGCGGTATGGGACAGCAACAGCTACTGCGGCGGCTACGCCCAGAACGTCGGCCTGGAGTTCACCCAGAACTGGCTGAGCAGCTGTTCCGACGGCTTCCTTGAATGCAGCAGCCAGCGTGCGGCCGGCACCGTGCTGTTCACCGACAAGGCTCGCACCCAGGGAGCCGAGCCGCTCAGCCACAACCAGAGCCGGCGCGAGTGCTTCGGCCTGGGCACGATCCTGCGCAACGACCTTACCCTCTAAGGAGCCCGACATGACCTCAACCGTGAAACTCGCGGCGGCCATGGCCGTCGTCCTCGCCGCGCTGCCGCTGCAGGCCGCACAACCCCTGCAGGCGGCACGCAGCACCGACCAGGTACCGACCCGGGTCGAATCTGCCCCGCTGCCGGCCGACGCCGGCGAACGCGACCCGGTCAGCTTTGCCTGGGCACTGGATCCCACCCAGGCCCTGACCGACCCCACCCCGTTCGTGGCGGTCAGCCGCAGCTACTGGGAAATGGTGGACGGCAGCGTCTTACAGCAGGGCGTCGCCCTGCCGATGACCGCGCCGGATGCGGTCATCCAGGTCAGCCCCGCACCGGGCGCGCGTCCTCTCACTCCGGCGCAATGGCAGCTGCGCGACCCCGCCGGCGTGCTGAAGGTCGAACAGGTGGTCGACAGCGAGCAGCTGCGGGCCGCCGGCATGCCGGTGAGCGCGGGCACCGCCATGGCACGCACCGGCAGGACGGCGGCTGCGGGTACCTATCGCTTGCAGAGCGCGCAGGCGCAGGGCCGCTACGTGGTCCAGGTGCTGGAGCCCAACAGCCCGATCAGCCTGCGCCTGCAGAGCAGCCGGGACCAGGTTCTGGCCGGCGGCACGCTGACGGTAAGCGCGCAACTGGTGGATGACGGTGGCAACACCCAGGCCGGAGCTGCACGCAACCTCGTCCGCAGCCTGCCCGCGGGCGGCGAAGCGCTGTTGGTGGCACCGGATGGCCGCAGCTGGCCGGTACCGCTGCGGGCCGGCAAGACCGGCCTCACCGCGCAGGTTACCGTGCCGCAGGACGTCGGCAACGCGCAGGGGCTGTGGGAACTGCAGACCTTCATCAGCGCCAACGGCGTGCAGCGCGACGCCAAGATCGCCTTTGCCGTGGCCCAGCCCACCGCCCGCTTCAGTGGCCAGGTCCAGGCGGATGCCAGCACGCGCGTGCTGCAGTTGCCGTTGCAGGTGGGCGCGCCGGGCCGTTATGAGGCGCGCGGCACGCTGTACGCCACCGGGTCTGACGGCCAGCTGCGGCCGGTGGCACAGGCGCACAGCGCGGCGTGGTTCAACTCCGCAGGTGCCGGCACGTTGAGCCTGCCGTTCGACAGCGTCGCCCTGCCCAAGGGCTACGGTGCGCCGTTCCAGGTGCGCGCGCTGGAGCTGCGGGACCAGACCCGCATGGCCCCGATCGAGTCGAGGGCGGTGGGCGTGAACTTCTAAGGGGAGTACCGGTAGCGCCGGCCGTTGGCCGGCCCACGCGATGTCGAGGGCCGGCTGACAGCCGGCGCTACCGGATCACATCGCCGTCAGTCCGCGAACGCGGTCAGGTGCCCGTTGTGTTCCTGCACCCGTACCGGGCCGCCGAACACCTCGGAAAGCGGCGCATCGCGCAGCAGCTCGGCGCGCGGCCCATCGGCCACGATCCGCCCCGCACGCAGCAGCACCACCCGCTCGATCTCCGGAATCACTTCCTCGATATGGTGGGTGACCAGCACCAGGGTGATGCCCTGGGCCGCGAGCGAGCGCATCGTGCTGATCAGCTGCTGTCGCGCCACCAGGTCCAGCCCGGTGGACGGCTCATCCAGCAGCAGTGCCTGCGGCCGGTTCACCAGCGCCCGGGCGATCAGCACGCGCCGGGTCTCACCCGCCGAAAGCTCGGCATAACCACGCGCCAGCAGGGGCAGGGCACCGGTCAGGGCCAGCGCTTGGCGCGCCCGCTCGCGCATGTCGGCGGTCACTTCGCGGAACGCCGGCACCACGAAGCTGGCGAAGAAGCCGGTCAGCACCGCTTCTTCCACGGTCAGCCCGGGCATGTCCGAGAGGTTGGCGCTGAGATCGCCGGTGACGATGCCCAGCTGCGAACGCAGCCGGTCCACCTGCCAGCGGTTCTGGCCCAGCACCTTCACCGCCACCGTGCCGTCAGCATGCGCCAGCGGGTACAGCTCGCGGGTGATCAGCTTGATGAAGGACGACTTGCCACACCCGTTCGGGCCCAGCAGGGCGGTGTGCTGGCCCTGCGCGATGCGCAGGCTGAGGTCGTGCAGCACCCGTACCTGGCCGCGGATGACGCAGGCGCGGTCCAGTTCGATCAGCGGGGCGGGGGTTACGGCGGCGGGAACTGCAACGGTCATGAATAGGGGGCCGGACTCACGAAGGACGAAAACAACTGAATGACTGCGCAAAAATGGCACCAGAGGGATGCAGTTTGCAACGTCTGCCCCCATCATGGGCGTACGTGACCCTGTCCATCTGCTGGCCGAAGGCCTGGAGTTCTGCAATGCCCGAAATGCTCATCAACTTCCTGACCGGCGGTGTCGTCGGCCTCGGCTGGTGGGGCATGGCGCTGGTGCTGCTGGTGTTCACCCAGCTCACCATCTTCGCTGTGACGCTGTACCTGCATCGCAGCCAGGCGCATCGCGGTGTGGACTTCCACCCGCTCATCTCGCACTTCTTCCGCTTCTGGGTGTGGCTCACCACTTCGATGATCACCAAGGAGTGGGTGGCCATCCACCGCAAGCACCACGCCAAGGTGGAAACCGAGGAAGACCCGCACAGTCCGGTCACCAAGGGCATCAGCACCGTGTTCTGGCGCGGTGTGGAGCTGTACCGCGAAGCGCGCACGATGCGTGCGGATATCGACCAGTATGGGCGCGGCGCGCCGGACGACTGGATCGAGCGCCACCTGTACACCCCGCACGCCAATCTTGGCCCGACGGTGCTGTTCTTCATCAACACCGTGCTGTTCGGCCTGCCCGGCGTGGCCCTGTGGGCGATCCAGATGGCGTGGATCCCGTTCTGGGCCGCCGGCGTGGTCAATGGCCTGGGCCACTGGTGGGGTTACCGCAACTTCGAATCCGCCGACACCTCCACCAACCTCACCCCGTGGGCGTTCTGGATTGGCGGCGAAGAACTGCACAACAACCACCATGCCTTCCCCAGCTCGGCGCGCTTCTCGATGCGGCGCTGGGAGTTCGACATCGGCTGGGCCGCGATCCGCGCGCTGCAGGCCGTGAAGCTGGCCAAGGTGCTGCGCGTGGCCCCGAGCATGGACGTGCGCCCGAACATTGCCGTACCGGATGCGGAAACCCTGAAGGCGCTGCTGTCGCACCGCTTCCAGGCCATGACCGACTACCAGCGCAATGTATTCGTGCCTGCGCTGCGTGAAGAGGCTGCCTTTGCCGGGGCCAAGCTGCGCAAGCTGCTGCCGCGCCGCATGCGCCGTGGCCTGGTCAACGACGGGCGCTGGCTGAAGCCGGCCTGCCGTGCCGAGCTCAACAGCTGGGTGGAGCAGCGCCCGCGCATCCGCGTGCTGGTGGAACACCGCGCCCGTCTTTCCGCGCTGCTGGAAGCGCGCAGCAATGATGCTGCCGAACGCCTGAAAGCACTGCAGGCCTGGTGCCAGGACGCCGAAGCCAGCGGCATCGCCGCGCTGCAGGCTTATGCAGCGCGCCTGAAGGGCTATGCGTTGACGGCGCACTGACGGTGCGTCGTCTGCTCTGCACCGCGCTGCTGCTGGGCAGCGCCGTGGCCCACGCCCAGGTCGCCGATACCGGCACCTACCTGCAGCGCATGGATACCGACGGCGACGGCAAGGTCAGCGTCGAAGAGTACGTGGCCTGGATGATGTACGCCTTCGACCGCATGGACCGGAATGGCGACGGCGTGTTGAGCAGTGATGAGCTGCCGGGCGGTAAGGGCAAGCCGATCACCCGCGAGCAGCAGCGACAGACGATTGTGGAGCGCTTCCACAAACAGGATGCGAACAAGGACGGCTTCCTGATCGCCAAAGAGCTCGCAGCCCCACCCCGGTGATGCTGCGTTGACGCGCATGGCGCGTCACTACTTCGTCCACGCGTAGGGACGCGCCATGCGCGTCCGCCCTCCGTTCCGACGCAATGCCCCTAAAGCCGCCGCCGGCCGGCCGATATCGCCCTGTAGGAATTCCCCGACTTGTGGCGACCCGTCACGAGAATTTAACATTGCGCTGCGCACCTGATCGGCGGTGCTGCGGCGGTAGGGATGACCGCTACAAACGGGGCAGACACAACGCATGGATGCAATCGCAAAGACGCCGCGACACCGCTTGAGTGCCGCCCTGATGGTCCTCTTCGGCGGCCTTGCCCTGGCCCCTGCTTCGCTATGGGCGCAGCAGGCCCCCACCAGCCTGGCCGACCAGCAGGAGCTGCGCGACCGCGCCGAGCGTGAAGCCCGCGAGCGTGCCGAACGCCAGGCCGTGCCGGAAGTCAGCGGCCCGACTGCACCGCCCGCCGCCGACTACCGCAGCACGGAACTGCCGGAAGAAACCCCTTGCTTCCAGATCGACGCCATCGTGCTCGACGGCGCGCACCGCGATGCCTTCGGCTTCGCGCAGCGCTATCTAAACCAGTACCGCGGCCGCTGCATCGGTCAGGAAGGCATCGCCCTGATGGTGCGCCGCACCTCCGACCTCGTGCTGGCCAAAGGCTATGTCACCACCCGCATCGGCCTGCCCGAACAGAACCTGGCCGCCGGCACCCTGCGCCTGCAGCTGGTACCCGGCGTCATCCGCCAGATCCGCTTTGCCGAGGAAGGTCCGGGCGATGCGCGCTGGAAAAGCGCCTTCCCGGCGCGCCCCGGCGACATCCTCAATCTGCGCGCGCTGGAGCAGGGCCTGGAGCAGCTCAAGCGGGTGCCGTCGCAGGACGCCAGCATGGAACTGGTGCCCGGCGAGCAGCCGGGCGAGTCCGACGTGGTCATCACCCTGAAGCAGGCCAAACGCTGGCGTGCCGCGCTGTCGCTGGATGACGCCGGCAGCGAAGGCACCGGCAAGCAGCAGGCCGGTGCCACCGTATGGGCGGACAACCTGCTGGGCATCAACGACCTGCTCACCGTGGGCGTCAACAGCGACGGCAGCGCGGAGAAGGGCAAGGGCACGCACGGCTACAACGCCTCGTTCACCGCGCCGCTGGGCAACTGGCGTTTCTCCACCAGCACCTACGCCTCGCGCTACGCCCAGATCATCAGCGGCAACGCCGAAGACTTCAGCAGCACCGGCCGCTCGCGCAGTGTCGACCTCACCGTTGAACGCCTGTTATCGCGCGGGCAGAGCTACCGCACCGCGATGGAACTGCGGCTGGCCCAGCGCCACTCGCGCAGCTTCATCGAAGGCAATGAGCTGCTCGGCCAGCGCCGCCGCACCACCTCGGCCGAACTGGCCCTGCTGCACCGCCAGTACCTGGGCAGCCTGCAGGCCGACCTGCGCCTGGCCCATCGCCGCGGCCTGCCGTGGCTGGGTGGCGACGATGATGCCGCCGGCCGCGATCCCGAATCCCCCACCTTCCGCTATGGCATCACCTCGGTCGACATCGGCGTCGGTGCGCCGGTGCTGCAGGGCCCGCGCCCGATCTACTGGAACAGCGCCCTGCGCTATCAGTGGACGTCCGACCCGCTGTACGGCTCGGAATTCATCAGCATCGGCGGCCGCTACACCGTCAACGGCTTCGATGGCGAAGTGATGATGGGCGGCGCGACCGGTGGCTACTGGCGCAACAGCCTCAACTTCAGCCTGCATCGCCGCTTCTCGCCCTACCTGGGCGTGGATGTCGGGCACATCGCGACCAACGCCGTACAGGGAATCGACGGCGGCAACATGGTCGGCGCGCACGCCGGTGCGCGCGGCCAGATGCTGAACCTGGATTGGGACGCCTTCATCGGCTTCCCGCTGGATGCTCCACGCGTCATCCGTGCCCAGAGCGACGCCCGCGTCGTCGGGTTCCGGCTGGCCGCCCAGTTCTAACTGCACCACCCCGCTTCGCGCCGGCATCGCTTCTGCCGACGCTTCTGCAGTCCCGCGTAACAGACATGGATGATCTGCCATGAAGACCTGCCCCGTTGCTACCCGTTCTTCCACTGCTTCGCCGCGTGCTACGCGCTGGCGCATGGGCGTACTGGCCGCATTGATCACCGCCGTCTTCGGCGGACCGTTCAGCTCGTTCGCGCAGGTGCAGCCGCAGGCCGGGCAGGGCACGCGCGTGGAGCCTGCCGCCAACGGCGTGCCGGTGGTGCAGATCAACGCCCCGAATGCCGGTGGCGTCTCGCATAACCGCTTCGAGGACTACAACGTCGGGCGTCAGGGCCAGGTGCTGAACAACAGTTCCACCACCACCCAGACCCAGCTGGCCGGCTACATCCAGGGCAACAGCAATCTGCAGCCGGGACAGTCGGCGCGGATGATCCTCAACGAGGTCACCTCGTCCAACCGCACGTTGCTGCAGGGCCATGTGGAAGTGGCCGGCGCGCAGGCGCAGGTGATCATCGCCAACCCGAACGGCATCACCTGCGATGGCTGCGGCTTCATCAACACCACCCGTGGCGTGCTGACCACCGGTACCCCGCTGTTCGGCGGCGACGGCAGCCTGTCGGCGTTCCAGGTCGGGCGCGGCACCATCCGCCTGGAAGGAGCCGGGCTGGATGCGGACAACCTGCAGCGCATCGACCTGCTGGCGCGCGCGGTGGAGATCAACGCCGGGCTGTGGGCCAAGGAAGCCAACGTGGTCACCGGTGCCAACCAGATCGACTACGAAACCCTGGCCACCCGCGCCATCCAGGGCGAGGGCACGGCCCCGGGCTTCGGCCTGGACGTGGCCGCGCTCGGCGGCATGTATGCCGGCAAGATCCGCCTGGTCGGCACCGAAGCCGGCGTGGGCGTGCGCAGCGCCGGCGCGCTGGTCGCCACCAGTGGTGACTTCGTACTCACCAGCAGCGGTGACGTGCAGCTCACCGGCCGCACCGCCGCCGCCGGAAACGTCACTGTGGACAGCGCCGGCACCCTGTCGACCAGCGGCGCCACCCAGGCCAACAACAACATGAGCCTGCGCGGTGCCAACGTGGCACTGGGCGGCAGCATCAGCGCCGCCAACGGCTTGGACGCCACTGCCACCGGCAACCTCGACAGCACCGGCACGGTGCTGGCCAACCGCGTGCAGCTCGGTGCCGACGGCAACCTGCGCCTCGGTGGCCAGATCGAAAGCCGCGGCGACATTGCGCTGCGCGCCGGCCAGCAACTGGACAACAGTGCCCAGGTCGTTGCCGTGGGCCAGCTGCAGGCGCAGGCCGCGCGCATCGCCCAGCAGCAGAACGCCCGCCTGGCCGCGCAGGGCAGCGTGCAGCTGACCGCGCGTGACCAGCTCGACAATGCCGGCATCATCATTGGTGCAGTCGGCACCGGCATCACCGCCGGCCGCCTGGACAACCGCGGCCAGATCTACGGTCAGCGCGATGCCACCGTCGCGGTGAGCGGCGCGCTCAACAACAGTGGCCTGATCGGCGCAGCGCAGAATCTGGAGGTTCGCGCCGGCCAGCTGCAGCAGTCGTCCACTGCAGAACTCTCTGCCGGTGGCAACGCCACCGTGGACGTCGCCGGCAGCGCCGACAACGCCGGCCAGCTGATCGCAGAGAACACCCTGCAGCTCAAGGCCGACACGCTCACCAACACCGGCGTCACTGCCGCCGGCACGGCCGCGCTGACGGTCGGCGCGCTCGACAACCGCGGCACCGTGCTCGGCAGCAACACGCTCGACATCACCGCGACCCGTCGCCTCGACAACGCCGCCACCGGTGGTCTGCGCGCCGGCAACACGCTCAACCTGCGCGCCGCGCAGCTCGACAACGCCGGTGAAGTGGTCAGCGACAACGACCTGACCGTCATTGCCGACGCACTGACCAACCGCCAGCGCCTCGAAGCCGGGCGTCAGCTGCAGCTGCAGGCCGCCACCCTCAACCAGAGCGCGCAAGGCCTGGCCGTGGCCCGCCAGGTGAAGGCCACCACCACCGGCGCGCTGGTCAACGCCGGTCGCCTGCACGCCACCGAGCAGCTCGCCATCAACAGCGGCAGCGTCGACAACAGCGGCATCGTGTATGGCACGCAGTCGGTGCGCGTGGACAGCACCGGCACCCTGACCAACGCCGGCGTCATCGCCAGCGACGCCGCACTCACCGTGCGCGCGCAGGCACTGCTAAACCTGGCCAACGGCGATATCTCCAGCGCGGACCTGCTCGACATCGAAGTGCTGCAGGCCGCCAGCAACGCCGGAAATCTGTATGCGCAGCGTGCGCTGGCCCTGCGTGCAGCCAGCGTCGACAACAGCGGTGCGGCGTACAGCGCCGGCCGTGCCGACGTGGTCGCAGGTTCCACCTTCAACAATCGCGGCAGCCTGGTCGCCGTGCAGACGCTGGACGTGCAGGCGGCCTCGCTGGACAGCACCGGCGACCTCGGTAGCGAAGCGGCCAATGTGGTGTTGAACACCACCGGCGACCTCAACATCGGCGGCCGCACCATCGCCGCAACCACCCTCAACGCCCAGGCCGGCGGCACCCTGCGCCAGAGTGGCAAGGCGTACGCCTCGGGCGACGTCACCCTTGGCGCGCAGCGCGACCTGCAGCTGTCCGGCAATCTCGACAGCAGCGCCAACATCGTGCTGCAGGCCGGTCAAGCCCTGACCAACACGGGCGATATCTACGCCACCGGCGGCGTCACCGCCGAAGCCGGCACCGTGCTGCACAACACCGGCGACGTGCAGGCGACCTCCATCGCGCTGCAGGGGCCGAGCGTCGACAACGACGGTCGCCTGCTGGCCAGCGGCAATGTCACCGTCACCGGTAACACCATCGACAACAGCGGCCAGATCGTGGCCGGACTGGCCGCCAATGGCGCGCTGGGCAGCAACGGTCAGGCCACCCTCACCGCCACCGGCCTGCTGCTGCAGTCCGGCAAGGTGCATGCCGGTCAGCGCGTGTCGCTGCAGGGGAGCGGGCTGGATCTGCGCAACGGCCTGGTCTGGTCCGGCGGCGATCTTGTCGCCCGTGCCAGCACCAGCACACTGGACAACACCGACGGCACCCTGGTTGCCGGCGGCACGCTGCAGCTGGAAACCGTAGGCGAGCTGATCAACCAGCGCGGCTCGCTGCAGGCGGCCCGCCTGGGCCTGCTTGCGGCCGCGCTCGACAACCGTGCCGGCGAACTGATCCAGACCGGCAACGATGCGCTGACGCTCGGCTTCACCGGCGCGCTGCGCAACGACGGCGGCCGTATCGCCGCCAATGCCACCAACCTCACCGTGGACGTGGCTTCGCTGTCCAACAGTGGCGGCCGCATCGAGCACGCCGGCACCGGCACCACCACCGTGCGCGCCGGCCAGCTGACCAACACCAACGCGGGCCTGATCGTCGGCAACGGCGCGCTGGTGATGAACGTCACCGATGCGCTGACCAATACCGGCGGCAGCCAGATCAGCGCCGGCGGTGCTGTGGATATCCGCGCACGCCAGATCGACAACAGCGGCGGCCGCATCGACGCGGTGGGCGACCTCCAGCTGCGCGCCACCCAGGCCCTGCTGAACGCCAACGGCACCGTGGCCCAGCGCCAGGCCGGCACGCTGCAGATCAACGCCGCCAGCGTCGACAACCGCAACGGCCTGATCGGTGCCGAAGGCAACACCACCGTCACCACCGCCAGCCTCGGCAACCAGGCCGGCAATCTGTATGCGCGCCAGAATCTCACCCTGGACATCAACGGTGAGCTGCGCAACGGCGGCGGTCTGCTGTACGCGGGCAACCAGCTGCAGCTGGATGCCGACGGTGTGCTCGACAACCAGAGCGGCAGCATCGAGGCGCTGGGCAGCGCCGGCGTCACCGCCGCATCGGTGGACAACCGTGGCGGCCGCGTCGTCGTCAACGGTGCCGGTGGTCTGATCGTCAGCACGGCGGGCAACCTCGACAACACGGACGGCGTGTTCGGCAGCACCGGTGGCAACGTGCAGCTCACCGCCGCCACTGTCGGCAACCAGCGCGGCAAGCTGGTCGCGGGGCAGAACGCCGTGCTGCAGACCACCCAGCTGGACAACCGCAGTGGCCAGGTCTACGCCGGCAACGACCTCACCCTGGACAATGCCAACGCCACGGTGCTCAACGGCTCCGGTGAGCTGTCGGCCAGCAACCTGTTCACCCTGCGTGCCGCCAGCCTGGACAACACCAGCGGGCGCGTGATCACCCGTAGCAACCGCCTCTATCTGGGCACGCTGAACAACGCCAATGGCGAAATCAGCGCCTACCAGCAACTGTGGGCGCAGCTGCAGGCCTTCCAGGGCAGCGGTGGCCGCATGTTCGGCGGCACCGAGCTGGAACTGCACCTGGCCGGCGACTACACCCACGGTACCGGCCAGCAGCTGCAGAGCAACGGCCGCCTGGCGCTGAACGTCGGCGGCACGCTGACCAACCAGGGCCGCATCGAAACCAGCGGCAACCTGGAGCTCAACGCCACGCAGATCGACAACACCGCCGCCGGCACGATCAGTGCGGGTAACGGTGCCGGCACTGCCAGCGCTACGCTCAACGCCAGCCAGGGCATCAACAACCTGGGTCGTATCGACGGCGACGTGGTGCAGGCCACCAGCACCACCTTCACCAACACCGGCACGGTGATGGGCGACCAGGTGACGCTGAATGCCGGCACGGTCACCAACGGCCGCGAGCTGGGCACCACTGTACCTGTGCGCGACTACAACGAAGGCCTGATTGCCACCACCGGCACCCTGGCCATCAACGCCGACACCTTCAACAACCTCGACGGCGAGCTGTACAGCATCAACGACATCCGCATCGGTGGTCGCTCGGGTGGCAACGCGCAGCTGATCAACAACCGCTCCGGCCGCATCCAGGCAGAACGCGACCTGGTGCTGCTGGCGCTGGGCGTGCGTAACGAACGCCGCGTGATGCAGTACGAGCGCAAGGTCTATACCGAGGCGGATCAGGCCGGTGACCCGGATGCGGGCAAGTTCTCCGGTGGTGGCTCGCCGGGCGAGGTGTATGAGCGCTACTGCAGCAACCGCCAGTCACCGTGCTTCATCTGGCGCGATCACGGGGTGACCCACACCGACACGGTGCTGGAAGGCACGCGCGTCATCGCCACCAGTGCTGCGGGCCAGTTCCTGTCCGGGCGTGACATGCAGATTGCCGGCGGCAGAGTCGACAACATCTACTCCACCATTGCCGCCGGCACCAACCTCTCCATCAACGGGCGCGGCTCGTCCAGCAGCGATAATCCGGCGGACTGGGCCGGCGTGGTCAACAACGTCGGACTCACCGCGACCAAGACCATCCAGCGCGTCAGCACCTACGAGGTGGAGTATCAGACCTGCCGTTCCGGCCTGACCTGCCAGGAAGAGCCGCGCTGGGCAACGGGCGACCTCGGCACCACCACCGTCACCAAGGAAGTGGCCGTTCCCGGCGGCAATGCCAGCATCACCGCCGGACGCAACGTCACCATCGAAGCGCGTGACGTCAACAACACCGTGGTCACCGTCGGCAACGGCGTCAACCCGGCAGACGTCGGCGGCTGGAACGGCATCGGTGCCTACGTGCCCACCCTCGGCAACGGTAGCCAGGCCGGCACCGCGACCGGCAACACCGGCGCACCCGACCCGGTCACCGGCGTGGCAACGGGCCCGGCCACCGGCACCCTCAATGGCGGTGGCAATGCCGCCAACGTCGGCGCACCGGCACCGGGCACCAGTGGCGTGGTCAAGCCGCCGCAGGTCGTCGGCAGCGCGCAGAACCCGCTGCCCGGCTTGCTGCCGCCCAGCAGCGGCCTCTACACCGTGGACCCGGGCAACCAGCGCTGGCTGGTGGAAACCGATCCGCGTTTCGCCAACTACGGCCAGTGGCTGGGCTCGGACTACATGTTCGAAAAGCTCAACCTCAATCCCGATCAGCGCCTCAAGCGCCTGGGCGATGACTTCTACGAACAGCGCCTGGTGCTGGAGCAGATCACCGGCCTGACCGGTCGCAAGTACCTCGATGCCGACCTCGACAACGGCATGGACCAGTACCGCGCCATGATGGACGGTGGCGTAACCGAAGCCGAGCGCCTGCAGCTCACCGTGGGCATCGCGCTCTCGCCGGAGCAGATGGCCGCGCTGAACGAGGACATCGTGTGGATGGTGGCCCAGGAAGTGGGCGGCCAGCAGGTGCTCGTGCCGGTGGTGTACCTGAGCCAGGCCACCGCTGACCGCCTGCAGCTGGGCGGTGCCGCGATTGCCGGCGAAAGCGTCGACATCCGCGCCAACAACGTCAACAACCAGGGCATGATCGCCGCCGACTACCGCCTCTCGGTCGACACCGGCAGCCTGCTGAATGACCGGGGTGCGATGACCTCCGGCGGCAGCGTGCGCGTGTCCGCCGTGGAAGACATCATCAACAAGGATGGCCTGATCCAGGGCGGCAGCATCAGCCTGGTCGCCGGTCGTGACCTGCAGAGCGTGGCCAGCCTCGGCGTCGCCCGCATCGAGTCGACCGGTGGCCTCGAGCTGGTCGCCGGGCGCGATCTCTCGCTGGTGGGAGCGCAGACCAGCGCCAAGGGCAATGCCGCGCTGCAGGCCGGGCGCGACCTCAACCTGACCACCCAGCAGAGCGGTGCCAATGGCGAGGTGTTCAACCGCACCACGTTGAATGTGGGCGGCAGCCTCGGCCTGCAGGCCGGCAACGACCTCACCCTGACCGCCGTGCAGGTGAAGGCCGGCAATGGACTCAGCGCCGTCGCCGGCAACGACATCAACCTCAACGTGCTCAGCACCGAGCAGAGCAGCCGCTACAAGAACACCCAGAGCACCCGCCAGACCATTGAAACCAGCGGCCTGGAAGCTGGTGGCAGCATGGCGGTGCAGGCTGGTCGCGACGTCAATCTCAACGCCTCCAACCTGGAAGCCGGCAATGCCTTGGCCGTGGTGGCCGGCCGCGACCTCAACGTCGGCGAGGTGACCACCACCAATACCAGCTCCACCGATATCCGCCGCAAGCGCTACTCGCAGCAGACCGAAACCATGGACGAAACCGTCCATGGCAGCAGCCTCAAGGCCGGTGGCGATGTCGCGCTGGTGGCCGGGCAGGACGCCACCCTCACCGCTGCCAGCGTGTACAGCGAAGGCGGCACCGTGGCCATTTCGGCCGGCCGCGACGTGGTCCTGGACACGGCTGAGGAAGACCACAGCTTCGAGCAGGACACCTGGAGCAAGAAGAAGAAGACCTTCTCCAGCAAGACCACCACCACCCGCGAAACTTCGTCGGACACCTACGCAGTAGGCACCACCCTGAGCGGTGAAGGCGTGCAGATTGCCGCTGGCCGCGACATCAGCGCCACCGGCGTGGAGATCGGTGCCACCGGTGACGTGTTGCTGGCTGCCGACCGCAACATCACCATCGCGGCCGCCACCGAGCAGCACACCGAAACCTTCGACCAGACCAAGAAGAAGTCCGGTGTGTTCGGCGGTGGCGGCGTCAGCGGCTTCGGCGGCATTGGTATTACGGCGGGCAGCCAGAAGGGCAGCGTTTCCACCTCGCTGGAACAGACCACCAGCAGCGCCAGCATGATCGGCAGCGTGGCGGGCAATGTCAGCGTGATTGCGGGCGGCGACGTCACCGTCAGCGGCAGTGATCTGCTGGCTGGCCGTGCCGCCGATGATCTGGCCGGCGTGGGTGGCAATATCGCCATCCAAGGCAAGAACGTCACCATCAACCCGGCCGAGGAAACCGAAAGCTACTCGGCCAACCAGAGCAGCCGCAGCAAGGGCCTCTCTGTCGCCATCACCGGCACCCCGATCGACACCATCCGCAACCTGCAGCAGGTGAAGGACAGCGACGGCAGCAGCGCGGACAAGGCCAGCGGCTACGCCAAGGAACTCGGCGCGGCCGCCCTGACCCTGCCCGGCATCAACGTGGGCTATGGCAGCAGCAAGAGCCAGGGCAGCGTGGCGGTGGAAACGACCACCCAGCGCGGCAGCAGCCTGAACGCCGCCGGCAATGTGACCGTGCGCGCCACCGAAGGTGACATCACCGTGGCCGGCAGCTCCATTGCCGCCGGCGGCACCGCCACCCTGGACGCGCAGCGCCACGTGATGCTGCTGACCAGCGTGGATACGCAGTCCGACGTGCGCAACAGCTCGTCCAGCACCCACCAGTACGGTGCCAGCTCGATCTCGCCGGGTGACATGATCCGCCACGTGCAGGGCGGCCCGAACAGCGGCGGCGTGCGCATGTCGCCATATAACAGCGGCAACAGCGACAGCAACAGCAACCAGCAGGTGACCGGCCAGACCGGCAGCACCATCAATGCCGACAAGATCAACCTGGTCAGCCGCGAGGGTGATATCACCCTGCAGGGTGCACAGGTGGCCGCCGAGAACGCGCTGAACGTGCTCGCGCAGAAGGGCAATGTGGAGCTGCTGCCGGGTGAGATCAGCCGCAGCTGGCAGGAAACCCAGCGCAGCAAGCAGATTGGCGACCTGGGCGGCGATGGCTACACCGGCAGCACCGGCGTGCGCAACGAGTTCCACGACGTCAGCGGCCGCCAGACCGACCAGAACAGCGTCCGCACCAGCCTGGGCAGCAACCAGGGCGACGTGAATGTGGTGGCCAAGGGCGACCTGATCGCGCGCGGTGCCGACATCTCCGCCGGCAACGACGTGACCCTCGTCGGCACCAACGTGCTGCTGGACGCCGCCACCGACACCCTCACCCAGGCCGAGCGCCACCGGGTGAACCAGGCCGGCGGCACCATCGCGCTGTCCGGCTACGGTGTGCAGGCGGCGCAGGCAGCAGAAGCCGCACAGCGTGCCAATGAATCCGGCGACGACCGTCTGGCCGCGCTGTATGGCGCACAGGCCGGCTATGCCGCCAAGGACGCGATGCAGGGAACTGGCGCTGCGGTGAAGGTGACCGTCAGCGTGGGCAGCAGCAGCGCCTCCAGCAACAGCACGCTGCAGCAGTCCACCGAGCAGGGCAGTACGGTTACGGCCGGTCGCAACGTCACAGTTGTTGCAACGGGTGACGGCACCACCGGTGCGGATGGGTATGCCGCCAACGGTGATATCACCGTGCGTGGTGGGCAGATCACCGCGGGCAACAACGCCAGCTTCGACGCTGCGCGTGACATCAACTTCCTGTCCAGCCAGAACACCCAGACCCAGGACGGCAGCAGCAAGAGCGGTAGCGGTAGCGTGGGCGTGGGCTTCGGCCTGGGCGGTTCGCAGAACGGCTTCACCATCGAAATCGCTGCAGCGGCCGCACAAGGCCAGATGCAGGGCAACGGCACCACCCACCAGGCCACCATTGTCCAGGCGGGTAACGAGGTCGGCCTCAGCAGTGGCCGCGATACCACGCTGCAAGGTGCCCAGGTCATCGGTGACACCGTACTGGCCAACATCGGCCGTGATCTCACTCTGAGTAGCAGCCAGGACAGCCAGTACTACGACCAGAAGGACCAGAACGGCGGCTTCGGGCTCTCGCTTTGCATTCCGCCGCTGTGCTTCGGTGCTAGCAGTGGCAGCGTGAGCTACGGCCAGACCGACATCAACAACAATTACAACAGCACCACCCAGCAGACCGGCATCGCGGCCGGTGCCGGCGGCTATCAGATCCACGTGGGCAACCACACCCAGCTGGATGGCGCGGTGATTGCCAGCACGGCAGATCCGTCGAAGAACCTGCTGTCCACCGAAAGCCTCGGCATCACCGACCTGAGCAACCACGCGAACTACAGCGGCGGTAGCTGGGGTGGTTCTGTGGGCTTCAGTGGAACGATTGGCGACCAGAGCAATGGTGGGAAGAACGCGGGCGCGCCCACTGAAACGCGTTGGGGTGACCCGTCGCCGAGCCCAAGCCTGGGAGTTCCGTCGGGCGACTCGGCCAGTAGTGTGACTCGTAGCGACATCTCCGCCGGCACGGTGGTGGTGCGCAATGGTGATACGTCGGCTCTGGATGGATTGGATCGTACGGCGACAGATCTGCAGCAGGAGGGGCTGGCGAACAAGTTTGATGCAGAGAAGGTTCAGCGCGATCTGGTCGCCGGCCAGATCGCCGGCCAGGTGACGTTCCGTGCCACCGGTGATCTGGCGCAGGCGCTGACCGATGAGTATCGCAAGGCACAGGCAAAGGCGATCGCCGCGCAGACAATGCTGGACACACTTGGCGCTGAAGCATCGCCTGAAGTTGTTGAGCTCTTGCAGAGGGACATCGCTGAAGCCAACACGGTAATGGCTGCGAACCAGACCCAGTACGACCTGTGGAAGGACGGTGGGGCAGGCAAGACACTGCTGCACGCTGTCGCAGGTGCCGTCGTGGCAGGTTCCGGTGGCGGTGATGTGTTGTCTGGAGCGCTAGGTGCCGGTGCGGCCGAGCTCGGCCGTCCTATTACTGATGAGGAAGGAAGCCTCATTCGCCAGCTGGTCAGTGCCGCGCTGGGTGCAGTCGGCGGAGAAACCGGCGTCGCAACAGGTCTCGCTGGCGAACTGTACAACCGTCAGCTGCATCCGGATGAAATCAAGTTCATCAACGCCAATGCTCTGGCGTTCGCGCAACAGCAGCTCGGCTGTGAGGACCAATGCACTGTCGAACAAGTAAACGAAGCGCGTCAACGCTTGATCATCCAAGCGGTCCGCCAAGTCGACGAGGCCTGGAACAAGATGCTTGGCCACAAGGGACTGACTGCGCAGGACGGAAATGCGCAGCTCTTCCTGGACCAGGCGGCCTTGGGCAAGACGACGGGTGAGTACGCCTACTTCGGTGCAGACTACGCGCAGTACACCGACAAAACGCTCTTTGCTGACAAGCTGCAAGGCACTAAAGAGCTTTCGCAGCTGTATGGCGCGATTATCTCCACCGGAAAGACCGAGGCTGAACAGCGCAACTTGATGCAGGCGCTCAACCGAGTTGATGCTGGTTGGCGCGACGACTTTGTAAACGGTGTCCTCAGTCGAGACGCTTGGACCATCCTGACCACGTTCACAGGTGACGTCGGATTCGTCATGGAAGTCACCCGAAAGGTCGCCACCGGCGACGTCGAGGGTGCCGTGAAGGACGTTGCCACCGCATTTGCCGTGGCTAAGATCGCGGGCCAGCTGGGGCGACTGATCCCCTCTAAAGCCCCGGTAAAGGCTCCAACCAAGCCTGTCGCCGAGGCATTGCCGGACACACCAGCACCCGGATCTACACTGCGTGAGAATACGGCAGGGCGTGCAGACGACATCGTGGCAGACGTTGGCCAGTCGAACTCCATTCGTACTGAATTCTCATACCCCGACCTCCCGCCTGGATATAGTGAAGGCAACAGTGCCGGCGCAATGTTCAACAAGACCGGAGGACTGCCGGACGGCTACAGGCGAGTGATTGATCAGCACGGAGAGGTTGTTGTCCAAGGGCCGACCGGCAAGATCTATGCGTCCGAAGAGAATGCATGGGCCTCGATCAACGTACGCCTAAATCAGGCTGCTGGAAGCGAATTCGAACGTCAGACGATTGATGCGCTATCGCACGTCGGAGTGACGAAGAACACCACGGCGGTTGAGGTCACCCTTCCAAATGGTCAGAAAGTGACGACGATCCCGGATGCATGGGGTCGCGAAGCCGGCGGCAAACTGGAAGTCAAGAACGTAAAGAACCTCAGGGCGACCGATCAGCTTCGTGCACAGATCCAACATGCAGTGGACTCCGGCGAGCCACTCAATCTCATTGTCAGCCCGCGCACGGAGGCGGTCTCCCAGTCCATAGTGGACGGTATCAAGAGTAGTGGCGGTAAGATATATCGATATGATCCAAAGACCGGCGTCCTGACGGAGTACCCATGAAAGCTTTCGTAAAGCTGGCCCTGAGAAGCCGCGTCGACACTGCTCCCCTCGAAAAGGGGAAGGAGCTACTGCGGGTGCTCTCGAGCCACGGAGGGCTTCTTGCTCCTGAGCAGGTCTCTCATAATGCTGATCGCTTCAAGGACGCTTTTGTAGGCGAGCAATCTTTGGAACAATGGTGGAGTGAGGTCGCTACGCTCCGTGCAGCAGGGGTGGCTTCAGAGTACGTTCTCGACTTTGCGTGGAGACGAAAGGCCACCATCAGGTCAAAGGGATACCTTCGCCACACCATGCGAAATCGAGCTGGAAAGCTACTTCCTTGTACGCTGAGCATAACTGCCGAGTGGAACCGGAGGTTTGATTGGTATGGGCTCTTCAACGAGCTCGTGGATAAGTTTCCCCCTCAACTCGCGATGCTTCATCTATTCACGGATGCAGAGCGTTCAAGCGACGAATCGTCCGTCTACTTCGAAGCTGGATCATTCGGTGCGCTTGCTGATCCGCAACCCATCAATCTTGCGTGGGCCAACTACTATGGCGATGAGTTTGCACAAGAAGGAGCTAGGTCCGCAATGAAGGAATCTGGATTCGATGTAAGCGAGCGAGATGGTGGATACCTGGTCAAGGTTACGGGTGAACTCTCCGACTTGGAGCGAGACATTGAGAAATTTTGGGAGAGAAGGCGCGCTCTGAGGCAGCACTTTAGGCCTGGGTTCTTTGAGTTGCCCAATATCCCTCACGTCTTAGCGTCGCAAGACTAACTGCAGCTGCCGTGCTGCCAATCAGCGAGTGGTATCAATCTTCCATTGGGAACGAGCGGGCGTGGAGTGATGCGCGGAGCGACGGAGTTGCTCTCGGCCGCCCGCCGCCGGCTGACCAGAGAGGGTTCACTGGTGAGCGGTCATCGAACGGCGGAAGTTGGCCGTAGTTTGTGAGGCTGATGAAAGCCAGTCCTCCCTTCGATTGATTGAATTTGCTACGAGGCGAAACCAAGTGATCCCAGACACCGTGCCGTTGTTCCAAAGATTGACGTCTATCATCGACGCCGCGATTGTCAATGACTACGACGCCTTCGTGTTCGAATGCATCGTGGGTGACAGCTATCTCGAGTACACGCTCAGTGTGAGTACGTCGGGACAGGAGGATGCATCGCTGAGCGATGGGTCGATTCACTGGTCGTGAATCAACTTGTGGACGAACTCAGGGGAAATCCGGATTGGAAGCAGGCCGGATGGTCGTCGTTTGTAGTTTATACCGTCGCGGCGAGAGGGTTAACGTGACCTTCGGCAAGAAGCGCGCGGCATGGGATACGAGAGGATAAGCGTGCCGCAGGCACCAGTGAGCCATGAAGAACGCCGATCACTTCAAGGAAGTTGAAGCGGGTATCAATTGGCTTGATGAAAGCTTGGGCCCGCTGTCGGGCATTGATCCGGACAGATGCATCGCGCATCTGGAGAACGGCACGGGTGACCCGTGGGCGTGCAAATCCACTCTGGAACGATTCTGCATCATCAACTCGATGCTGGAGCCGCTGGTATACGCGTGCTCGTGAGCACGTGGTGTTTTCGACGTTGAAAATCGATATCGCGCGTCACAATGCTTTGGTAGCGTCGGTCGACAGACGACGGCAGTGAAGACATCAACGTCCGGTGACGCATTGAACAATGCAGCACCGTGGTTTTTTGCTCGGGCCACACATTGTTTCGATGGAGATCATGCGTTACCGGGCGTGGAGCGGTTCCGTGCCGTCGTCTGTCGACCGACGCTACCAGTCTCACCACACCCGATGCATGGCGCGAGTCTGACGACACCGGAACGGCGACGGCAGTCCCGTCGTACGAAGTGTATGGCCCCCAGAATGTCGCCGGCAGTCCCACCGCAACGGCCAAAGGCACCGGACTACACGGCAACAATGCGTCATCTGGCCCATGACGCACCGATGATGGACGATCGCGCCCGGCATGGGCCGGGCGCTTCCCGGTGATCCTCGCAGGGGCAGCCGCTATGCCGCCGGCAACATCTGCCGGATCGGATCAGCGTGTACGTCGGTAAAGTGGATCTGACGGACCACACCATCTGGTCCGTTCGGCGTCACCGCGTCCACGTGATCGCGCGGGCCTATAAGAGCCACGGTTAGCAGGCCCAGACCGGCTTCCACGATCACGCGTGCGCCCACATCCATGCCCATTTCACGCAGCCATGGGCCATGTAGCAGGATGAACGGGGTGGGGTGGTGGGAGAGTACTGGTGGCTGCAGCAGGCTGTTGCAGCAGCGGCAGCGTTGGACCAGCGAGGCTTCTTCTGAGGAGGTTGCGTCACGGTCTGGCGCAGCTGCGCGGTTCTTGTGCATATGAAATCTCCTGAACCTGTCCCCTGAAATCGGACGCCAAGAAGTACGGGGTCAGGAAGCGGCTTTCAATTGCTTTGCGTAGTCGTTT
>NZ_RHPP01000057.1 GCF_003935715.1 Stenotrophomonas sp. 278
GCCTCGCTGCCGCCCGCAACCGGCACTGCCGCTGGAATCACGTCCAGCGAAGCGGTGTTGGGGGTGTTGCTGCTGTTGTCGAAATGGCCGCGGGTGGCGAACCAGACAGGGACCGCAAGCACGGCGGTGATGCCCACGTACAGAGCACGGCGCCCCAGACTTTCGGCAATGCGTCGGGCGCGCGGTGTATGGGTGTGGCTGACCAGCTGCGGCGGCACCACCGGCCCGATGTGGGCCTGTTCAAGCGCATCGCCCAGGTCGACCTTGAGCAGGCGCGCATAACTGCGCAGCTGGCCGCGCACAAACACCGGGGCACCCAGCCGATCCCACTGCTCGGCCTCGAGTGACTTCACGACCTGCACCGGCATGCGCAGATCTTTACCCACCGATTCAAGGGTCAGTCCGGCCGCTTCCCGCGCCTGACGGAGGCGTGCTCCGCATCCGGCTGCAGTGTCAAAAGCGTTCTCAGTCTGGTCATCAATCACAATGCTTCAACCCCGGGTGTTAGGAGCCGCGTCCTGCGGAAATTCGTCGCGAATTCGCTGCAGATAGCGACCCGATGCCACTGCGTCGCCCAGCTGCGCCTCGATATCAGAGGCAAGTTGTAACACGGAACGTGTGGCCGGTGCAGTCGCCAGACGGCGTTGCACGAAGGCCCGGGCCTCGAAAAAGCGCCCCTGGGTGTACTCGTTGCGTGCCATGGACTCGAGCGCATAGGCGTTGGTGGGAGCCAGTGCCAGTGCCTTGCGCAGGTCACGCGCGGCACGGTCAGGCTGGTTGGCGTCGAGCGCGCACCCCCCGGCGTTGGCCAGTGCCGCAGCGGGCGTGGCGTAACCCGGCGCGGCGATGGCCCGGTCGAAATAGGTCAACGCATCTGCCGGGCGGCCATGAGTACATAGCCAGGCACCATAGTTGTTGAGCACGTCGCCCCGATGCGGAGCCACTTCGACGGCTTTGCGCAGCAGCTCACCCGCTTCTGCGTCCTTCCCCCGGGCATTGGCCAGCTGGGTCAGCAGCAGATAGGCCTCCGGGCGGCTGCCGTCCAGCTTGAGCGCGGCGCGACCGCGCTTTTCAGCCACCGGCAGATCACCCAGACGCAGCGCTTCGGCGGCCAGGGTCACTTCGTTCTGGTAGTTCGCCCGGCGACGGCTTTCGGCGTTGTCCCGGGCGGTGTATTCCGGAGCCACGCCACGCACGTCGTCCGGAATCGTGAAGCCCTGCTTGCCACAGCCGACGAGTGCCAGCGCGACGAAGACAACGGCTGGCAATCGAAGGTCAGGCAGCGGCATTCCGGTTCTTCCCGCCCTGCAGGGTCTTGTTGAATTCGGCCTGGCGGCGCGTGCGGTCCATCACCTGCCCCTTGAGCTGACCGCAGGCGGCATCGATGTCGTCGCCGCGGGTGCGACGCACCATGGTCAGCACCTTCGAGTCCAGCAGGATCTTCTGGAAGGCACGGATCTGGGTATCGTCCGAGCGCTCGTAACGGGTGCCCGGGAACGGATTGAACGGAATCAGGTTGACCTTGCCCGAGTTCGTCGCCTGCACGGCGTTGTCGAACTGACGCATCAGCCGCGCCAGCTGGCGGGCGTGCTCGGGGGTGTCATTGATGCCGCGCATCAGGGTGTATTCGAAGGTGACCGATTCGCGGCGCTTGTTGGCGCGCAGGTAACGCGCGCACGAAGCCATCAGCTCGGCGATCGGGTACTTCTTGTTGAGCGGCACCAGGGTTTCGCGCAGCTCATCGTTGGGCGCATGCAGCGACACGGCCAGCGAGACGTCGCTCTCGGCGGAGAGGCGATCGATCTGCGGCACCAGGCCGGAGGTCGACAGGGTCACGCGCTTGTTGGCCAGGCCGTAACCCAGATCGTCGCGCATCACGCTCATCGCGCGCACGACGTTGTCGAAATTCATCAGCGGCTCGCCCATGCCCATCATGACCACGTTGGTCAGGCGGCGCTGCTTGTGCGGAATATTGCCCAGGTGGCGTGCTGCCACCCACACCTGGCCGATGATCTCGGCGGTGGACAGGTTGCGGTTGAAGCCCTGGGTGGCGGTCGAGCAGAACGTGCAGTTCAGCGCGCAGCCGACCTGCGAGGACACGCACAGGGTGCCGCGGGTCTTGTCCGGGATGTAGACCGCTTCAATCGCATTCTTGCCATCGGTGCCCATGGCCAGCAGCCACTTGTGGGTGCCGTCGGCGGAAGGCTTCTCGAACACGATGTTGGGAACGACCACTTCGGCGTGTGCGTGCAGCTTGGCACGCAGCGCCTTGCCCAGATCGGTCATCTGGTCGAAGTCGGTCACGTAGTGGTGATGGATCCACTTCATGACCTGGTGGGCACGGTAGCGCGCTTCGCCGAGGGTTTCGGCGAAGAAGCGCTCCAGACCCTCGCGATCGAGGTCGAGCAGGTTCTGCTTGCCAGCAGTCGGTGCCGTCTTCGGCAACGGCTGGATGGCGGCGGTGGGCTGTACGACCTCGTTCACGGCATTACTCTCAGCGCGAGACCACTTCAGTGGCGGCGAAGAAATAGGCGACTTCGATGGCAGCGTTCTCGACCGAGTCCGAGCCGTGAGCGGCGTTGGCGTCGATCGATTCGGCGAAGTCGGCGCGGATGGTGCCCGGCGCAGCGTCCTTCGGGTTGGTGGCACCGAGCAGGTCGCGGTGGGCCAGCACGGCGTTCTCGCCTTCCAGGGCCTGGATCATCACCGGGCCGGAGATCATGAACTCCACCAGCGCGTTGAAGAAGGGACGCTCGCGATGCACGGCGTAGAAACCTTCGGCTTCACGACGCGACAGCTGCTTGTACTTGGCAGCCACGACCTTCAGGCCAGCCTTTTCAAAGCGGGCGTAGATTTCGCCGATCACGTTCTTGGCGACTGCGTCGGGCTTGATGATGGAAAGGGTGCGCTCCAGCGCCATGGGAGGTTCTCCGTTGGGCGGGCCACTGATCGACCCGAGAGTAACATGAAAAAAACCCGCGTCAAAACGCGGGCTTAGCCTGATATACGTTCGTCAATTCTACAGCGTCCGCGCGCGCGATGACAACGGGCCGTATTCAGGTGGATGACCGCCGGGCAACCATCTTGCTGCACCGCACAATGCCTCCCGGTGGCGGCACGTCTAATATCAAACAATCGTTTGATTGAACTCTGCCCCGCCCATGGCCAAGCCCGCTCACTTCTCCACCAAGGACCGCATTCTCGGGGCCGCCGAGGAGCTGTTCGCCCAGCACGGCTTTGCCGGCACCTCGCTGCGCCAGGTGACCAGCCAGGCCGACGTCAACATCGCGGCGGTGAACTATCACTTCGGCTCCAAGGAAAACCTGGTCAACGAGGTGTTCCGCCGGCGCATGGACGAGATGACCACCGCACGCCTGGCCCAGCTTGATGCCGCCCGCCGCGACCATCCCGGGCAGCTGCGGCCGGTGCTGGCGGCGTTCGTCGAGCCGGCCCTGGCCATGGCCCAGGACCGCCAGAGTGGCGGTGCCTTTGTCCGGGTCATCGCCCGCGCCTATGCGGAAAAGAACGACAACCTGCGCAAATTCCTCTCCGATCACTACGGCCACGTGCTGCGTGACTTCGGCAAGGCCATTGCCGCCTGCGTGCCGGAGCTGAGCAAGGAAGAGCTGTATTGGCGGCTGGACTTCCTGGCCGGCTCGCTGACCTACGCCATGGCCGACTTCGGGTTGATCAAGCGACCCGCAGGTGTCACCGAAGCGGCGCATCGTGCCCATGCCGCCCACGAACTGATCCATTTCGCCGAAGCCGGCTTCCGCGCCAGCGCAGCCGCCTCCCCCGTTTCCACCCCGTAATGCCGGGCCCTGCCCGGTTGAACTGACCTCCAAAGGCTTACTGACATGTCCAATTCCCTGCTAGTCCGCCGCGCCGCCGTGCTGGGTGCCGGCGTCATGGGTGCCCAGATCGCCGCCCACCTGACCAACGCCGGTGTCGATACCGTGCTGTTCGACCTGCCTGCCAAGGAAGGTCCAGCCGACGGCATCGTGCTCAAGGCCATCGCCAACCTGGGCAAGCTGAGCCCGGCCCCGCTGGCGAGCAAGTCGTACGCCGAAGCGATCACCCCGGCCAACTACGAGACCGGCCTGGAACAGCTGAAGGACTGCGAGCTGATCATCGAGGCCATTGCCGAACGCATGGACTGGAAGCAGGACCTTTACAAGAAGATCGCTCCGTTCGTGGCCGACCACGCGGTGCTGGCCTCCAACACCTCGGGCCTGGGCATCAACAAGCTGGCCGACGTGCTGCCCGAACAGCTGCGCCACCGCTTCTGCGGCGTGCACTTCTTCAACCCGCCGCGCTACATGCACCTGGCCGAGCTGATTCCGGCCAGCACCACCGATGCGGCCGTGCTGGAAGGTCTGGAAGCTTTCCTGGTCACCACCCTGGGCAAGGGCGTGGTGTATGCCAAGGACACCCCGAACTTCATCGGCAACCGCATCGGCGTGTTCTCGATTCTGTCGACCATCCACCACACCCAGCAGTTCGGGCTGGGCTTTGACGAAGTGGACGGCCTGACCGGCCCGCTGGTGGGTCGCCCGAAGTCGGCCACCTACCGCACCTCCGACGTGGTCGGCCTGGACACCATGGCCCACGTGATCAAGACCATGGGCGACACCCTGCCCAACGATCCGTGGCATGAGTACTTCAAGTCGCCGAAGTGGCTGGACGCGCTGATCGCCAAGGGCGCGCTGGGCCAGAAGACCGGTGCCGGCATCTTCCGCAAGGTCGGCAAGGACATCGTGGTGCTGGACCTGGAGAAGCAGGATTACCGCGCCGCTGACCGCACCGCCGCACCGGAAGTGGTCGAGATCCTGAAGATCAAGAACCCGGCCGAGAAGTTCGCCAAGCTGCGCGAAAGCCAGCACCCGCAGGCGCAGTTCCTGTGGGCCACCTTCCGCGACCTGTTCCACTACAGCGCCTATCACCTGGCTGACATCGCCGAAACCGCGCGCGACGTCGACCTCGCCATCCGCTGGGGCTACGGCTGGTCGCTGGGCCCGTTCGAAACCTGGCAGGCCGCCGGCTGGAAGCAGGTGGCGCAGTGGATCGCCGACGATATCGTGGCCGGCAAGAGCATGAGCAACGCCCCGCTGCCGGACTGGGTCTTTGACGGCCGCGACGGCGTGCACGCTGCCGAGGGCAGCTTCAGCCCGTCGCGCAATGCCAAGCTGCCGCGCTCGGCCCTGCCGGTGTACCAGCGTCAGCGCTTCCCCGATCCGGTGCTGGGTGAAACCTTCAGCCCGGGCGAAACCGTGTTCGAAAACGATGGCGTGCGCATGTGGCACGACGGCGACGGCATTGCCGTGGTCAGTTTCAAGACCAAGATGAACACCGTCTCCGACCACGTGCTCAATGGCCTGCAGGAAGCGATCAAGCGCGCCGAGCAGGGCTTCCAGGGCCTGGTGATCTGGCAGCAGAAGGAACCCTTCTCCGCCGGTGCCGACCTGGCCGGCGCGCTGGGCCTGCTGCAGGCCGGCAAGGTCGACCAGTTCGAAGAAATGGTGCACAACTTCCAGCGCACCAGCCAGGCGATCAAGTACTCCCTGGTGCCGGTCGTGACTGCGGTGCGTGGCCTCGCCCTGGGCGGTGGCTGCGAGTTCCAGATGCACAGCGCAAAGAGCGTGGCCGCGCTGGAAAGCTATATCGGCCTGGTGGAAGCCGGCGTCGGCCTGCTGCCGGCCGGTGGTGGCCTGAAGGAACTGGCCGTGCGCGCCTCCCAGGCCGCGGGCCCGGGTGGCGATGTCTTCGCCGAACTGAAGAAGACCTTCGAAACCGTGGCCATGGCCAAGGTCTCCAACTCCGCGGTCAACGCGCAGGAGCTCGGCCTGATGCGCCCGACCGACAAGGTTGTGTTCAACAGCTACGAAGCGCTGTACATCGCCAAGGCCGAAGTGCGCGCGCTGGCTGAAGGCGGCTACCGTCCGCCGCTGCCGGCACGTCGCATCCAGGTCGCCGGCGACGTCGGTATCGCGACCTTCAAGATGATGCTGGTCAACATGCTGGAAGGCCGCTTCATCAGCCCGTACGACTACGAGATCGCCGTGCGCATCGCCACCGTGCTGTGTGGTGGCGAAGTGGATCGCGGCACCCTGGTCGACGAAGAGTGGCTGCTGACCTTGGAGCGCAAGCACTTCGTCGAACTGGCCCAGCAGGAAAAGACCCAGGCGCGCATTGCGCACATGCTCAAGACCGGCAAGCCGCTGCGTAACTGACAATAAGAGATCACCACAATGACCAAGCAGATCCAGGACGCCTACATCGTCGCCGCCACCCGTACCCCGGTCGGCAAGGCACCCAAGGGCGTATTCCGTAATACCCGTCCCGACGACATGCTCGCCCACGTGCTCAAGAGCGTGGTCGCCCAGGCCCCGGGCGTGGACGTGAACCGCATTGACGACGCCATCATCGGCTGCGCCATGCCCGAAGCCGAGCAAGGCATGAACGTGGCCCGCATCGGCGTCCTGCTGGCGGGCCTGCCCAACACCATCGCCGCGCAGACCGTGAACCGGTTCTGCTCGTCCGGCCTGCAGGCCGTGGCCATGGCCGCCGACCAGATCCGTCTGGGCAATGCCGACCTGATGCTGGCCGGTGGCACCGAGTCGATGTCGATGGTGCCGATGATGGGCAACAAGATCGCGATGGCTCCGAGCGTATTCGACAACGACCACGTCGCCATCGCCTACGGCATGGGCATCACCGCTGAGAAGGTGGCCGAGGAGTGGAAGGTCTCGCGCGAAGAGCAGGATGCCTTCGCCCTCGCCTCGCACCAGAAGGCCATCGCCGCGATCCAGGCCGGTGAGTTCAAGGACGAAATCAGCCCGTACGACGTGCGCACCCGCACCCCGGATCTGGCCGATGGTCGCCGCATCATCACCCGTGACCGCATCGTCGACACCGACGAAGGCCCGCGCCTGGATTCGTCCGCTGAAGGCCTGGCCAAGCTGCGCCCGGTGTTCCGCAACGGCCAGTTTGGTGGCACGGTCACCGCCGGCAACTCCTCGCAGATGAGTGACGGCGCGGCCGCCGTACTGCTGGCCTCCGAGCAGGCGGTGAAAGACTACGGCCTGAAGCCGCTGGCCCGCTTCGTGAGCTTCTCGGTCGCCGGCGTGCGCCCGGAAGTAATGGGCATCGGCCCGATCGCCGCCATTCCCAAGGCGCTGAAGCAGGCTGGCCTGACCCAGGACCAGCTGGACTGGATCGAGCTCAATGAAGCCTTTGCCGCGCAGTCGCTGGCGGTGATCCGTGACTGCGGCTTGGATCCGTCGAAGATCAACCCGCTGGGCGGTGCCATCGCCCTGGGTCACCCGCTGGGTGCCACCGGCGCGATCCGTACCGCCACCCTGGTGCACGGCCTGCGTCGCCGCCAGCAGAAGTACGGCATGGTGACGATGTGCATCGGCACCGGCATGGGTGCGGCGGGTGTGTTCGAATCGCTGTGATGCTGGATTGACGGGAATCGGTAGCGCCGGCTGTTAGCCGGCCCTCATTACCGCCTGGGCCGGCCAACGGCCGGCGCTACCGAAACAAAAAAGGCAGCCTCACGGCTGCCTTTTTTGTTGGATTGCGCAGCACATCCGTGCCTGGTCAATCCTCGGCCAGCATCTGCGCCAGCTTCTCGCGGGCCGGCTTGCCGAGCTTGTGGCTTTCCAGCGCGAAGCGGATGGTCGCTTCCACCAGACCCAGGTGGGTACCGCAGTCGAAACGGGTGCCTTCGAAACGATAGGCGTCCACTTCTTCGGTCTTCAGCAGGGTCGCAATGGCGTCGGTCAGCTGGATCTCGCCGCCGGCACCGGTACCGGTCGCTTCCAGCAGTTCAAAGATTTTCGGGCTCAGCACATAGCGACCGACCACGGCCAGGTCACTCGGCGCGTCTTCCGGCTTGGGCTTTTCCACGATCTGCGAAATGCGACCCTTGCGGCCATCGAAAGCCTCCGTGGCGACGATGCCGTAGCTGGCGGTGTTCTCGTGCGGTACGTCCTCGACCGCGATCACACTGGCACCCGTGGCCTCGTTGAGGTCGGCCATCTGCTTGAGCGCGCCGTCGCCGCGATTCCAGATCAGGTCGTCCGGCAGCAGCACGGCGAACGGTTCATCGCCGACCACGGCCTTGGCACACAGCACGGCATGCCCCAGCCCGAGCGCTTCGGCCTGGGTGACGAACACCGCTCGAACGCCATTGGGCAGCACATGACGAACCAGCTCAAGCTGTTCCTGCTTGCCGGCCCGCTCGAGCTTCTGCTCCAGCTCGTAGGCTTTGTCGAAATAATCGGCCACCGCATGCTTGTAGCGGTTGGTGATGAAGATCAGGGTATCGCACCCTGCTTCGATGGCTTCGTCGACGGCATACTGGATCAGCGGCCGATCGATGATCGGCAGCATTTCCTTGGGAACGGTCTTGGTTGCAGGAAGAAAGCGTGTTCCCAGTCCTGCGACCGGGAACACCGCCTTGCGGATACGCTTATGGGTCACTGCCTGTTGGCCTCTCGTGCCGGAAAGGGCACCACATTAGCCGATCCGACGTGATTATCTTGTTGCAGCGGCGAGAACTCCGGCATCGTCGCGAACAGAATGCTGTTGATCGCATCGGTGTCGTAGTTGGCAATGGCCTCGCGCAGGCGCGGCACGTTACCCAGCACCTGGTCGCGGGCGAAGGTACGCACGCCGGCTTCCAGAATCTTGGGATGCGCGGTGGGACGATAGTCTTCGTCGGAATAGAACAGCGTTTCGTGCAGCTTCTCGCCCGGGCGCAGCCCGGTGTAGATGATGGCGATGTCCTTGTACGGCTGCTTGCCGGCCAGGCGGATCATCTGCTCTGCCAGCACACGGATCGGCACCGGCTCGCCCATGTCCAGGGTGTAGATCGCCCCGTGCGAAGCCGATGCAGCAGCCTGCAGGATCAGCTGGCAGGCCTCGGGAATGGTCATGAAGTAGCGGGTGACTTCCGGGTCGGTCACGGTCACCGGGCCGCCTTTCAGGATCTGCTCGCGGAACAGCGGCACCACGCTGCCCGCCGAGGCCAGCACGTTGCCGAAGCGCACGGTGACGAAGCGGGTCTGGGTGGTCTTCTGGTCCAGGCTCTGGCAGATCATCTCGGCGTAGCGCTTGCTCGCCCCCAGCGCGTTGACCGGGTCCACGGCCTTGTCGGTGGAGATGAACACAAAATGTTCGATATGCGCTTCCACGCAGGCCCGCGCCACTGTCTCGGTGGACAGGATGTTGTTGCGCACCGCTTCGCGCAGCTGACGCTCCAGCACCGGCACCTGCTTGTAGGCCGCCGCATGGAACACGGCATCGACCGGCGACAGCGAAAGCGCATGACGGATCACCGCCGGGTCACCGCAGTCGCCCAGCACCGCCTCGACTTCCAGTTCCGGGAAACTGCGCTTGAGCTCGGCCTCAATGGTCAGCAGCAGCAGTTCGCTCATTTCCAGCAGCACGATCCGCCCTGCCCCGTGGCGCGCACACTGGCGGCACAGCTCCGAGCCGATCGAGCCACCAGCACCCGTGACCAGCACCGTGCGCCCGCCCAGCCAGCCCCGGATCAGCGACCAGTCCGGCAGGATCGGCTTGCGGCCCAGCAGGTCTTCAATGGCGACCTCCTTGAGCTCGCCGGGCAACGAATGGCCCAGCAGCACGTCATTGATCTTCGGCACGGTGCGGAACGGCACGCCGGTGCTCTCGCAGATCGCGACCACCCGCTGCATGCCGGCTGCATCAAGCGACGGGATGGCGATGACCAGCAGTTTGGCGGCGGTTTCGCGCACGATCGAGGGGGCGTCATCCAGCGTGCCCAGAATCGGCAGCCCCTGCAGCTTGGCCCCCTGCAGATGCGGCGCATCGTCGAGCAGGCCAACCGGCTCGAAGTCGCCCGAGCGACGCAGGTCACGCACCAGTGCTTCGGCCGCCTGGCCTGCGCCCAGAATCAGCACGCGACGGGCGCTGGCGTCGGTCTGCAGCGACTGGTAGTCCTTCCACGCGCGGTACAGCAGGCGGGGGGCACCCAGCAGCGCGGACAGGGCAAACGGGTAGATCACCAGCACGGACATCGGTACGCCGGCAAAGCGCTTGTAGGCCAGCACCACCACGATGGCCAGCAGACCGATGAAACTGGCTTTGAATATATGCAGCAGGTCAGCCACGCTGGCAAAACGCCACAGCCCGCGATAAAGGCCCACGCGCCAGAACACCACCGCCTGGATGACCAGAACCAGCGACGTGTCCACGTTCCAGAGCGGCAGCGACGGCGCATCGGCCAGCATCGAGTACCGGCCGGCGTGCAGCAGCTGCCAGCATGCCCAGACCATGAAAAGGTCGTGCACCACAATCGCGGCGCGCGGAAGCAGACTGGTGAAACGGTCCTGCCAAGGCGTCATAAAACTAGCAATCCTATTAGTGGCACATTCCCTTGCGCAGGAGTAGCCAAAGACCAGTCGCCAGGGTCAACCACGCGACGGCCACGGCAGCCTCCCACCTCGGCTGCAAATTCGTGCATGCATTAAACACTGTAATACTGAACAGACCAAAAACAAAGTACATTCCGGTCACAAAAGTGTGGCTTTTGCCACTTTTGACCGCGCGCTGGTAGACGTGTTGGGTGTGGGGCTCCATCCAGCGTTGTCCTGAAAGCATGCGGGACAAGAGTGTGAAGCCTGCGTCCACGAGGAAGGCGGTGAGCGGAACCAGCAGCAGCAGCCAGGAGATGTCCGTGGCCACGCTGCCCAGGCAGACCAGCGCCGCAATCGCATAGCCCAGCGCCCCACTGCCCACGTCGCCCATGAAGATCCGGCCCCGGGGAAAGTTGAACGGCAGGAAACCGAGGCAGGCCGCAGCCAGCACCGCCCCGGCCAAGGCCAGTGGCCCCGGCAGCACACAGGCCAGGGCAATCCCGGCCAGCACCGCCTGGGTGGTCGCGATGCCGTTGATCCCATCCATGAAGTTCCAGATGTTGATCAGGGACGTGGTGAACAGCAACGCCAGCAGTGCCTGCACGGGGTTGTGAGTCGCCTGCCAGACCAGGCCTGCCACGAGCGCCGCAGCGACCACATGAACGAGCAGCCGACGAACGGCAGGTAACGGCCGATGGTCGTCCCACCAGCCAATGCCAGCCACCAGCACCAGGCCCACGCTGAACACGGCCAGGGTGACCCAGGCTTCGGGCCAGTACAGCGCTGCGGCCAGCGCCGACAACAGCAGGGTCAGCACAATGGCAATGCCGCCGCCGCGCGGGGTCGCCACCACGTGGCTGCGCCGCTCACCCGGCTGGTCCATCAGGTTGCGCCGCAGCGCGTAATAACGCGCACCCCAGGTAAGCGCCGCCGAGGTCACCAGCGCCGCCAGCAACCCCAGCCCGCCAATCAGGCCCATGGCTCAGAGCACCGCGTAGTTCAGCAGCGGCTTGACCGTCCCCCACTCCTTGCAGCTGGGGCACTGCCAGTGGTGGGTGCGCGCGCCGAAACCACAGCGGGTGCAGCGGTAAGCCGGGTTGCGCACCAGCAACTGGTCGGTGATGTGCTTGAGATCGTGCAGGGTCGCGGTGGAATCCGCGCCTTCGGCCAAGGTCAGGTCGATCAGTGCGGACTCGCCGCGCACCGACGGACGATCCTTCAGCTGGCGGCCGAGGTACGCGCGAGCCGGAGCGACGCCTTCCTGCTCTTCCATCAGCTGGGTCAGCGCCAGCACTGGCGCGATGCCGCGGTAATGCTCGGTCATTTCCGAAAGGAACGCCCGCGCCCCGCCCAGGTCACCGACCTTGCGGTAGTTCTGCATCAGCGGCTGCAGCACTTCGGGCAGATATTCGGGGTCGTTGCGGGCAGCGCGCTCGAAGGCACGGACGGCCGCTTCGGCATTGCCGGCATCGGTTTCCAGCCGGCCTTCGATGATGCCGGCGCGCACCGACATCGCGTCGGCCTGGTAGGCCCGCGCAATCGCCGCACGGGCTTCGTCGATCTTGCCGGCCCCGCGGAAGCGCTCGGCCAGCTCGCACTCGAACTGCCCGACCAGCTTACCCATCGGTTCGCCGGTCACTTCTTCATAGCGGGTGGCGTTGTCGATCGCCTTTTCCCAGTCGCGTTCGGCCTGGTAGATCCCGATCAGGTGCTTCAGTGCCTGCGGAGCGCGCTGGTCGATCTGCGCCAACTCGGTGAACACGGTTTCGGCGCGGTCGAGCAGACCGGACTTCATGTAGTCCTCGCCGAGCGCCAGCAGGGCCTGCACGCGCTGCGCGTCACTCAGGTCGGTGCGGTTGACCAGGCCCTGATGCAGACGGATGGCCCGGTCGACCTCGCCGCGGCGACGGAACAGATGCCCCAGTGCGACCTGGGTTTCAAACGTTTCCTTGTCCAGCTCGGCGATATGCAGGAACAGCTCGATGGCTTTGTCCGGCTGCTCGTTGAGCAGGTAGTTCAAACCACGGAAGTAGGTGCTGGAGAGGCGGCTGACCTGGTTGTCACCATGGCGCTGACCACCGCGCCGGCCGACCACCCAGCCAGAGATTGCCGCCAGCGGCAGGAACAGGAAAAACCAGAACCACTCGGAGACGAATTCCATCGGCGCTCAGCGTCCGTCAAAAGAAGAAGTAGAGGGTGCAACCGGTGCAGCCGACGTGACCGGCACCGTTTTCTGCGCCTTGCGCAGTTTTGAATAAAGCGGAATGACCATGCCCACCAGCACCAGCCCGGCTCCGATCAGCACACCGGCCAATAGAGCCACGGTGATCGCAAGGCCAGTACTGGCATGGATCTCGGTGAACCCGAGCTTGAGGGTCATTTCCTGTGAATTGAGGGCACCGACAATGAGCCCGGCGACCAGCACGGCCAACAGGATCAACAGACGTGCGATTTTCATGCGGCAGCTCCCATTCCGTCAGGGACCAAGAGTAGCGGACCTGCGACCCGCTCTACCAGCCTGCAGCGTTGCAGGGAAAAAGACTCAGGCGGGATCGCCTTCCAGCGGAACGACGGCGCTGACGCGCTCACGCAGTTCCTTGCCCGGCTTGAAATGCGGGACGTGCTTGCCCGGCAGCGCGACCGATTCACCGGTCTTGGGGTTGCGCCCCAGTCGAGGCGGCCGATAGTGCAGCGAGAAACTGCCGAACCCGCGGATCTCGATGCGATCACCGCCGGCCAGCGACCCCCCCATCATTTCCAGCAACGACTTTACCGCCAGATCGACATCGTCCGACTTCAAATGCGCCTGTCGGCGCGCCAGGATTTCGATCAGCTCGGATTTGGTCATTGCGGACTCGCTTCGAGGGATTCCAACCCTGAAACGGCCCGGACAGATGTCCGGGCCGCTCAGGAAACTACTGCAACGGGTAAGGCCGATTACTCGGACTTGTTGCCGTTCAGCTGTGCACGCAGCAGCGCGCCCAGCTGGGTGGTGCCGCCCGAAGCAGACTGGTATTCCTCCAGCACTTCGCGCATTTCGGCGTCGTCCTTGGCCTTGATCGACAGCTGCAGGGTACGGCCCTTGCGGTCCATGCCCACGAACTTGGCTTCCACCTTGTCGCCGACCTTCAGGAACTGGGTCGCATCGTCAACGCGCTCATTGGCAACGTCGCGAGCCGACACATAGCCTTCGATGCCGTCAGCCAGTTCGATGGTTGCGCCCTTGGCGTCCACTTCCTTGACCACGCCTTCGACCTTCGAACCCTTCGGGTTGGCAGCCATGTACTGACCGAACGGATCCTGCTCCAGCTGCTTGACGCCCAGGCTGATGCGCTCGCGCTCCGGATCGACGGCCAGGACGACGGCGTCCAGGTTGTCGCCCTTCTTGAAGTTGCGGACCACGTCTTCGCCGGTGGTGTTCCAGCTGATGTCGGACAGGTGCACCAGGCCGTCGATACCGCCGTCCAGGCCGATGAAGATGCCGAAGTCGGTGATCGACTTGATCTGGCCCGACACCTTGTCGCCCTTCTTGTGGATGGCAGCGAAGGTTTCCCACGGATTGGCGGCAACCTGCTTCATGCCCAGCGAGATGCGGCGACGCTCTTCGTCGACGTCCAGCACCATCACTTCAACTTCGTCACCGACCTGCACAACCTTGGACGGGTTGACGTTCTTGTTGGTCCAGTCCATTTCCGAAACGTGCACCAGGCCTTCCACGCCCGGCTCGATCTCGACGAACGCGCCGTAATCGGTCACGTTGGAGACCTTGCCGAACACGCGGCTGTTGGCCGGGTAACGACGGGCGATGTTGTCCCACGGATCTTCGCCCAGCTGCTTCAGGCCCAGCGAAACGCGGTTGCGCTCGCGGTCGAACTTCAGCACGCGCACGTCCAGCTCGTCGCCGACGTTCACGACTTCGGACGGATGGCGCACGCGCTTCCATGCCATGTCGGTGATGTGCAGCAGGCCGTCGATACCGCCCAGGTCCACGAACGCGCCGTAATCGGTCAGGTTCTTGACGACACCCTTCAGGATGGCACCTTCCTGCAGCTTGTCCATCAGCTGCTCGCGCTCTTCCGAGTGCTCGCTTTCGACGACAGCGCGGCGCGACACAACGACGTTGTTACGCTTGCGGTCCAGCTTGATGAGCTTGAATTCCAGCTCCTTGCCTTCCAGGTAGGCCGGATCGCGCACCGGGCGCACATCGACCAGGGAACCCGGCAGGAACGCGCGGACATCCTTGATGTCCACGGTGAAGCCACCCTTCACCTTGCCGCTGATGCGACCGGTGATGGTTTCGTTCTTTTCCAACGCTTCTTCCAGCTCGTCCCACACCATGGCGCGCTTGGCCTTCTCGCGCGACAGGACGGTTTCACCGAAGCCGTTTTCGATCGAGTCAAGGGCAACCTTGACCAGGTCGCCTTCGGCGACATCGATTTCGCCAGCGTCGTTACGGAACTGCTCGATCGGCACGATGCCTTCAGACTTCAGGCCAGCGTTGATCACCACGACGTCGCCGCGGACTTCCACGACGGTACCGGTGACGATGGCGCCCGGCTTCAGCTTGGCCAGATTGGCCTGGCTGGCTTCGAACAGTTCGGCAAATGATTCGGTCATTAGATTTACTCTGTTGGACACATGGGCAGGGGTTCCCTTCAAGGGTTCCGTGTACTGCCCGCCTGTTGGTCGACCCCGATGAAGCAGGTCGTGTGTTAAGTAGGAAAACCGCCACGCATCAGTGCGGGACGGAGCTTGTGTTGCCTTGCAATGGTGCGACTACCGTCGATGGATTGACGGCCTCCTTACAACGGATCAGGCACCCGAAACCGGAAGCAGATCCAGAACCCTGGCAACGACTTCGTCGATGCCGATTCCACTGGTGTCGATGACGACGGCATCGTCTGCCGGCTTCAGGGGCGCCACTGTGCGCTGTGCATCACGGGCGTCGCGGGCCATGATCTCGCGCAGGAGGTCATCAAAGTTAACAGAAACCCCCTTGTCTTTCAACTGCTTATGCCGGCGCTCCGCGCGCTCCTCGGCACTGGCGGTCAGAAAGACCTTGAACGGGGCATCCGGGAAGATGACCGTCCCCATGTCGCGGCCGTCGGCGACCAGGCCAGGCTCGACCCTGAATGCGCGCTGGCGCTCTTTCAGGGCGGACCGCACCTCCGGGATGGCGGCAATGGCTGAGGCCAGCGCACCCGTGGTTTCCAGCCGCAGCTCGTCGGTGGCGTCGGTCTCATTGACCATGACACGCAGCGCGCCGTCGGCGGTCTCGACGAAGCGGACCTTGGTGTCGAACGTGCAGCGGACCAGTGCCGAAGCGTCGGAAGTGTCGATATCGGCCCAGCTGGCGGCCACGCCCACGGCGCGGTACAGCGCCCCCGAATCCAGGTAATGCCAGCCCAGTCGCCGTGCGACAATACGGCTGACGGTGCCCTTGCCGGCCCCGGAAGGACCGTCGATGGTAAGCACGGGAGGATGCGGATTCATGGGTTTCCCTGTGTGATGGACCCCCCATTCTAGCCCCTGCCCGACCCCTGCCGAGACCTTTTTGGTGCAACCACTTGAAAGGATGGAGAAAAGGCCGGTAGAATGGCGGGCTTGAACGAGCGTCACCTGCCGATTGTCATCTGCATATCGCGGCCGCGCTCCACCTGAATCCACGTTTACGCCGAGGTATGCAATGAAAGTCCTGTCCTCTCTGAAGTCGGCCAAGGCCCGTCACCGCGACTGCAAGGTCGTCCGTCGTCGCGGCAAGATCTTCGTGATCTGCAAGTCGAACCCGCGCTTCAAGGCTCGCCAGCGCTGAGCCTCAGGCGGTTCACGGCCACCGGCCGCGTCCTACCTGAATGAAAAACCGCCTCCGGGCGGTTTTTTATTGCCGTTTTTTGTTGTAATCGCATTTCTTGACACTGGGGAGTAGATCGAGATGAAGCGTTACCTGACCACCCTGCCGTTGCTTGCCCTGCTGACCTGCGCCAGCGCCCACGCCGACACCCTGCTGATCGACCGCACCAAGGAGCAGCCTGCTGCGATGGTGCCGGTGCGCGGCCAGACCGCCAGCCAGGTGCTGGCCACGTTCGGCGAGCCGAGCGAAAAGCTGGAGCCGCGTGGCGGCCAGAAGCGCCAGTGGCCGACCATCAACCGTTGGGTCTACCCGCAGTTCACCGTCTACTTTGAAAAGGCGAAGGTGATCGACGTGGTGGCCAACAAGGCCAGCGCGGAGGAAGTCGGCCCGAAGCCGGCGATCCGCTGACCCCTTTACGCCCGCGCCCGGCGCGGGCCATTGCACCGAGACCATGAACGATACGCTCCGCTTTCCAGCCGAATGGGAATCCCAGTCGGCCATCCTGATCGCCTGGCCCCACGCCGACACCGACTGGGCCGACCGCCTGGCGGACGTGGAAGAAACCTACATCGCGCTGGTCACGGCCATCACCCGTTTCCAGCAGGTGGTGATCATCGTCGCCGACGATGACCTGGAGGCCTATGCGGACGCGCGCCTGCGCTCCAACCGCATCGACATGGACCGCGTGCGTTTCGTCACCGCGCAGTACGACGACACCTGGCTGCGCGATTCTGGCCCGATCACCCTGCGCCGCGCCGACGGCGGCTTCCGCCTGCTGGACTTCCGCTTCACGGGTTGGGGCGGCAAGTTCGAGGCGAGCCTGGACGACCAGCTGGTCGGCGTGCTGCATGGCCAGGGCCTGTTCGCGAACGCGGAACTGCAGAGCATTCCGTTCGCACTGGAAGGCGGCGGCATCGAAACCGACGGTGAAGGCACCCTGCTGACCACCTGGCAGTGCCTGCACGAGCGCCACCCGGAACGCGACCGCGCCTCGCTCAGCGCCGACATGGCCAACTGGCTGGCGCAGGACCGCGTACTGTGGCTGGACCACGGTTACCTGGAAGGCGACGACACCGACGCGCACATCGACACGCTGGCGCGCTTTGCCTCGCCCGACAGCATCGTCTACCAGGCGTGCGATGACAGCACCGATTCGCATTACGCCGAACTGCAGGCGATGGGCAACGAACTGGCGGCGCTTCGCACCACCACCGGCCAGCCGTACCGCCTGTTCCCGCTGCCGTGGGCACGCCCGGTGATCGACGAAGGTCGCCGCCTGGCCGCGTCGTACGCAAACTATCTGATCCTCAACGGCGCAGTGCTGATGCCGGCCTACGGCGATGAAGCCGACAACGCCGCCCGCGACGTACTGGCCAAGGCCTACCCGGACCGCGAAATCGTGCAGGTCCCCTGCCGCTCGCTGATCTGGCAGAACGGCAGCCTGCACTGCATCACCATGCAGTTGCCTGCGGGTGTGTTGGCTGGCTGACATTTTGTCGGCATTCGAGTTGCTACGTAGCGCCGGGCTCTGCCCGGCGCTTTTGGTTTTGGGCGAACAGCCGGTGGCCACAGCACTCCTGGGTTGGCGGATCGGGGCGGGCGTTCCGGGGGACGCTGTGAATACGTCCATGTAAGCTCATCGCCGCATCCATGCGGCTCGTGCCCCCTCCAGCCCACCCCGACCCGCCCCGACAGTGCGTCGGTGGCCATCGAAGATCAAAAGCACGTCGACCTGGCATTTCCCATGGCCACCGACCATGTATCGCGGGGCCGGCGGGGGGGGGGTACGGGACCGTGAAGGCACATGGATGTGCCGCCCGAGCCTAACGGGAGATTTAAGGCGTGTCCCGTACCCCCCACCCGCCGGCCCCAGACACGTAGATCGGCAGCTGAGGGTTGTTCGCCCAGATCCAACAGCAGCCGGGCAACGCCCGGCGACACGCAGCCCGAGCAATCCCGGCTGTTGGCGCGCATTCAACCGACAGCACGCGGCGCTGACCCATCCGCGATAAACTGCGTTTTTCTGCCTGCAGGACCCGCATCGGATGAGCCCACGTCACCCCCTTACCGTCGCCCTGATCCAGGAGCGCAACCATGGCGATGCCGAGGCCAACCTGGCTGTGATCGAAACCCGCGTGGCCGAGGCTGCTGCGCAGGGTGCCAAGCTGGTCCTGCTGCAGGAGCTGCATAACGGCGCGTACTTCTGCCAGCACGAATCGGTGGACGAGTTCGACTTGGCCGAACCGATTCCCGGCCCCAGCACCGAACGCCTGGGCGCGCTCGCGAAGAAGCATGGCGTGGTCATCGTCGCCTCGCTGTTCGAGCGCCGCGCCGCCGGCCTGTACCACAACACCGCCGTGGTGTTTGAAAAGGACGGCACCCTGCTCGGCAAGTATCGCAAGATGCACATCCCCGACGACCCGGGCTTCTACGAGAAGTTCTACTTCACCCCTGGCGACATCGGCTTCAAGCCCATCGATACCTCCGTCGGTCGCCTTGGCGTGCTCGTGTGCTGGGACCAGTGGTACCCCGAAGCCGCCCGCTTGATGGCCCTGGCCGGGGCCGAACTGCTGCTGTACCCCACCGCCATCGGCTGGGATCCGGACGACCAGCAGGACGAAAAGAACCGCCAGCGCGATGCCTGGGTGCTCAGCCACCGTGGCCACGCCGTCGCCAACGGCGTGCCCGTGCTCAGCTGCAACCGCGTCGGCCACGAGCCCTCCCCGCTTGGGGCCTCCGGCATCCAGTTCTGGGGCAACAGCCACGTGCTCGGCCCGCAGGGCGAGTTCATCGCCGAAGCCGGTGGCGACGCCACCGTGCTGGTCTGCGAGGTCGACCTGCAGCGCAGCGAACACGTGCGTCGTATCTGGCCGTTCCTGCGTGACCGCCGCATCGACGCTTATGGCGACCTGCTCAAGCGCTACATCGACTGAATCCACAGGACCCCTGCCCCGTGACCGTGCATCTGCGCGACGCCCGCGACGAGGATATCGCCGCCATTACCGCCATCTATGCGGTGGAGGTCACCGACTTCGTCAACACCTATGAGTACGAAGTCCCCGACGCCACCGAAATGCAGCGGCGCATGCACGACATTGTCAGCCGGGGCTTCCCCTACATCGTCGCCATCGTCGACGGTCAGGTTGCCGGCTATGCCTATGCCAATACCTACCGCGCGCGCATCGCCTACCAGTGGACCGTGGAAAACTCGGTCTACGTCGATGCCGCCTTCCAGGGCAGAGGTGTGGGCACCGCGCTGATGCAGGGGCTGATCGACGCCTGCGTCGCGCGCGGCTACCGGCAGATGGTGGCGGTGATCGGGGAACCTTCCAACACTGCCTCGATCAAACTGCACGAGCGCTTCGGCTTCCATCTGGTTGGCGTGTTCCGTGGCCTGGGCCGTAAGCACGGCCGCTGGCTGGATACGGTGCAGATGCAGCGCGCGCTCGGCGATGGTGCCGACAGCGCCCCTTCCAATGAATGAAGCAATGACCGACATTACAACGCAAGACAGTGGCGACAGCGTGTTCGCCGGGCAGCCGGTCAAGGTCGTCGAACGCGACGGCGTACGCTACACCCTGCTGGGCACCGCCCACGTGTCCCAGGCCAGCGTGCAGGCCGTCGAGAAGGCGATCGACAGCGGCCGCTTCGACGCCGTGGCGGTGGAACTGGACCCGCAGCGCCTGCAGGCGCTGACCAACCCCGACGCGCTGGCCAAGCTGGACCTGGTCGAGGTGATCCGCAAGGGCCGCGTTGCCCTGTTCGCGGCCAACCTCGCCCTGGCCGCGTATCAGCGCCGGCTGGCCGAACAGCTGGGCATCGAGCCCGGTGCCGAGCTCAAGCGTGCGGTTGGGCTGGCCAACGAACGCAACCTGCCAGTGCACCTGATCGACCGCGAGGTTGGCCTGACCTTCAAGCGCGCCTCGCAGCGGCTGGGCTTCTTCGGCAAGATCAAGCTGGTGATGGGCCTGGGTGCTGGCCTGTTTGCTTCTGAGGACGTCGGCGAAGACGAAATCGAGAAGCTCAAGCAGGGCGACATGCTCGAGGCCAGCTTCGGCGAGTTCGCCAGCGAAAGCCCCGAGCTGTACGAGACCATCATCGGCGAGCGCGACCGCTACATGGCCACGCGCCTGCGCGAGAGCCACGACCCGGCCCAGCGCGAAGTGCTGGCGGTGGTCGGTGCCGGCCATCTGGCCGGGCTGGCGAAGTATCTGGAAAGCGACACCGAGGCTCCCGGTCCGCTGCGTGAGTCGCTGGAGGCCGTGCCGCCCAAGCGCAATATCCCGTGGATCACCCTGGGCATCCTGGCCGTGGTGCTGACCGGCATCGTGGTCGGCTTCTATCGCGGTGGCATGGGCGTGGGCGCGGAGCTGCTGGCGACCTGGGCGATGTACACCGGCGGCCTGGCTGGGTTGGGCTGCCTGCTGGCCGGCAGCCATCCATTGAGCATCCTGACCGCCATCGTGGTGGCCCCGTTCAAGCCGTTCCGGCTGAGCATTCCCACCGGCGCGTTCGCGGCGCTGGTGGAAACACGACTGCGCAAGCCGGCGTATGAGGACTTCCTGAAGCTGCGTGATGACGCGCAGACGCTGAAGGGCTGGTACCGGAACCGGGTCACCCGCGTCGTGCTGACTTTCATGCTGACCAATCTGGGCAGTATGCTCGGACTTTGGCTGACCGGGTTCCAGGTGTGGAACAAGGTCGGCGGTTGAACGCCTTTCCGGGAGAAGCAGGGATGGACGATCTCGAGCGCTTGCAGCAGGATGGATTTGTCGTGGTCCGCGGGGCGGTGAAACCGGCCCTGGTGTCCACCCTCAATGAACACATCTCGCGCTTCAAAGCGCGCAATGCCAAAGCAGCCGCACGCAATCTCGACGAACACGGGCGCATGTACCGTGTCGTCAACCTGCACCTTGCAGTAGACGCCATCACGCAGCTGCTCACCGACAACGCCGCGATCGACGTTTGCGACCGCTTCTTCGGCGAGCCCACTTCGCTGTACACGAGCCTGTACTACGAAAAGGGGTCGGAACAATCGCTGCACCGCGACACCCCGTTGTTCGCGACCTCGCCGCTGGGGCGCTACATGGGCGTCTGGGTGGCGTTGGACGAGGTTGCTGACGACAACGGCCCGCTGATGGTGGTACGCGGCAGTCACGCCTTGCCCCCGATCGACCTGCCAGCGATACGCCAGCAGGTGTTTGGCGATGGCCCCATCGACCCGATGTCGCCAGAAGGCTGGACCGCCTACCAGAGCGCGGTCGCAGCGCAATGTGCGGCCGCGGGTTTGAGCGCTGAGCCCGTCCACGTGTCCCCCGGTGACGTCATCATCTGGCACCCGCAGCTGTTCCATGGCGGGGCACCCCATGCGGCGTCCCGCACACGCCGCAGCGTGGTGATGCATGTCACGCCGAAAGGCATGCCGGTCGGCCACCAGGACGTGTTCTTCGACCCGACCCGGTCCCGCACCAGCGCGCCATGGCGCTACTACCAGCGCGGGGACCGGCACGTGGCCCGCTTCAAGCATGTCGACTTCGGCCACGCCTACAAGGTTCGCACCTGGTTCCTGCGAAAGCCCTGACACTACCGCCCTGCTACGCCGGCTCGATCACTGCCTCGCTGCCCTTCGGCGGCAATCCCCTGGCCCGCCGCACGATGCGGGCCACGGCGATGCTCATGTCATCGAGCATGGCGTAGATGGTCGGCAGGAACAGCAGGCTGACCACGGTCGAGAACGCCAGGCCCCCGGCAATCGCGCGCGCCATCGGGTAATACGGGGGGCCGTCGCCCAGCAGCTGGGTGTCGGTCAGCGAGATCGGAATCATCGCCAGGATGGCCGTGCCCATGGTCATCATGATCGGGCGCAGACGCTCGCGTGAGCCTTCCACCAGCGCCATCGTGCGGCCCATGCCACGCCGTCGCAGGTTGTTGATGTGCTCGATCATGACGATGCCGTTGTTCACCACCACGCCCATCAGCACCAGGATGCCGATGAACGACATGATCCCGAACGCCGTACCGGTGAGCCAGAACAGCCAGAACACCCCGAAGATCGAGAACAGCACGCCGCTCATGATCGCTGCCGGGAACAGCAGCGATTCGAACACCGCCGCCATCACCACGTAGATCATCACCAGCGCGATCAGCAGGTTGAACATCATCTGCTGCATGGCCTCATCGTCGTCGCCGTAATCGCCGCCGTCGAAGGTGAAGTTGTAGCCGGCCGGGAAGCTCATCGGCTTGAGGATCTCTTCCATCGCCTTGCGGCCTTCCGGCGCGGTCACCTTCTCGGCCAGGTTGGCCTTGATGGTCAGCGTGGTCTGGCGATTGGTGCGGCCGACGCGGGTGGCCGAAGGCTTGATGCTGACCTCCACCAGGCTCAACAGCGGCACCGAGCGCCCGTCGCCGGTTCGCACGGTATAGCTCGCCAGGTCTTCCGGGCTGCTCTGCTCGGCACCGGCGAAGCGCACCCATACCGGCACCTCGCTGTCGCCGCGACGGAACTCGCGCAGCGGGGCACCGCGCAGGGCCAGGCCGACGAAACTGGCGACCTGCTCGGCGTTGAAGCCGAACGCGGCCGCACGCTCGCGGTCGACGTGGATGGACAGTTCGCTGCCCTTCTCGCCGTTGTCGATGCGCACGTCGCGCAGTTCCTTGCGCTGGGCCAACAGCGGCACCACTTCCTCGCCGATCTCCTGCAGCATCTGGGTGGAATCGCCAACCAGCTGCACCTGCACGCCCTGGTTGCCGCCACCGCCACCGCCGTCACCGCCCTGGTTGCCCACCACGTAGTCGGCGCGCGCCGAACGTGGCAGGCCCTTGCGCAGGCTCTCCTGCACGGCCGCCATGTTGCCGGCATGCTTTTCGTCCAGAGTGACAACGGTGCTGCTGCCTTCCTGTTCGCTGTACCAGGAATACACCTGGGTGATGTGCAGCTTCTCGCGGTTCTGGTCCAGGTACTGCTCGACCCGCGCCACTTCATCGGACATCTGTGCGCGGGTGTAGGCCCCCTTCCAGTTGTAGCCGATGAACACGTCGGTGCCGCCTTCGCCGCCGAACATGTCGACCTTGGTCAGCTTCATCGGCACCAGGCTGACCAGCACCACCATGATGATGCCGAACACGCTCCAGCCACGGTGTTCCAGCGTCCATTGCAGCACCTGGGCGTAACGACGCTGCAGGCGGGCGATGACGCCGGTCTGCGAGTGCACCAGCTTTGGCGTCTGCATGCGCGCGGACAACATCGGAATCAGGCTCACCGCCACCAGCCACGAGGCCAGTAGCGACACCGAGATGGTGATCGCGATCTGCGCCATGAAGATGCTGATGTTGTTGGTTTCGCCGAACAGGTTGGGCACGAACACGATGCAATGGCACAGGGTGCCGGCGCTGAGCGCGATGGCCACGTTGCGGGTGCCGATGATCGATGCGGGCCGCGGCTGATCCGGCATGCGCTCGCGTTCCTGGTAGATGCTCTCCACCACCACCACGGCGTTGTCGACCAGCATGCCGACCGCCAGCAGCAGGCCCATCATGGTCAGGATGTTGAGGGTGACCCCGGCGAAGTACATGAAGCCCAGGGTGATCACGAAGCAGATCGGGATGGCCAGGGTGACCATCAGCGTGGACGGCCAATGGCGCAGGAAGAAGAACAGCACCGTCACCGACAGCAGCAGACCCACCGCACCGGCCTCGGCCAGCTCGAGCAGCGACGAGGTGACCGTCTTGCCCTGGTTGTCGATGACCTTGATGTTGACGTCGCGCATCGACGGCTGCTTGCGGATGGATTCCACCTCGGCCAGTGCAGCGCGCGAGACTTCCACCAGGTTGGCGCTGCGCTCCTTGTAGATATCCAGGCCCACGGCCGGGTTGCCATCCAGGCGGCGACCGTACGGCATGCGGCTGGGCTTGAGCCGGATGTCGGCGATGTCTCCCAGGCGCAGGCCTTTGGTGTCGATCACCAGGTCGCGCAGCTCCTGCAGGTCGGTGATCTCGCCGACCGGCTGGATGCGCACGCGCTGGCCGTTGTCGTCGATCTGCCCGGCCGAAATCGAGAAATTCAGCGTGCGCAGGCGCTCGCTCAGCTCATTGATGCTCAGGTTGTGCGCGGTCAGGCGGTCGGCGTTGATGGCGACCTCGACCTCGTTCGGTGGGGCTCCGGAGATCTCGACCCGGGCCACGCCCGGTATCCGCTCGATGCGCCGCTTGAACTCACGGTCGAGCATGTCGTACGCGCCGGTCAGGTCACTGCTGCTGGCCAGTCGTACTTTCAGCACCGGCTCATCGCTGCTGGACCACTTGAACACGTTGTAGCGCTGCAGGTCATCGGGCAGGTCGCTGCGGATCGCATCGATGCGCTCGCGCGCGTCGGACGCGGCGATCGCGATGTCGCGATCCCAGTCGCTGAACTCGATGAAGATGCTGGCTCCTTCGGAGGTGGCCTGGGAGCGCATGCGCTTGATCCCGGTCATCGTTGCCAGCGCTTCTTCGGTCGGCCGGATGATGGTGCGTTCGACCTCTTCCGGGGTGGACCCGGTATAGGGCACCTGCACGAACAGGAACGGCGCGGAGATGTCCGGCAGCGCCTCCAGCGGCAGCCGGAACGCGGCGATCAGGCCCACCACCACCAGTGAGACGAAGCACATGATGGTGGTGATGGGCCGACGGATGGAAAACTCGGCGACGCTCATGCCGGCTCCTGTGCGGGTTCGCCGCCGTCGCTGGGTTCTGCGGCGTGTGCGTGCTGGCGGCCGCGTTCGCGGTAGTACGCATCGCCACGCCGATCGAGCAGGTCATACACCACCGGAATCACCAGCAGGGTCAGCAGGGTGGAGACCAGCAGGCCGCCGATCACGGTGATCGCCATCGGCGAACGCACTTCCGCGCCCTCGCCCATCGCCACTGCCAGCGGCAGGAAGCCGAACAGCGTGCACAGCGTGGTCATGATGATCGGACGCAGGCGGGACCGCGCTCCTTCCACCAAGGCCTCGTGCTTGGCCACGCCGGCCTCGCGCAGCTGGTTGACCTTGTCGATCAGGATGATCGCGTTCTTGGTCACCAGCCCCACCAGCAGGATCAAACCGATGAACACCACCACCGAGATCGGCTTGCCGGTCAGCATCAGCGCCAGGATCGCGCCAACCAGGGCCAGCGGAATGGTGAACAGGATGACGAAGGGATGCAGCAGCGATTCGAACTGCGAGGCCATCACCAGATAGACAAGGAAGATCGCCAGGCCGAACGCGAAGATCAGCGAGCGCGCCGATTCAGCCAGCTCCTCGCCCTGCCCACCGATGTGCATGCCGACACCCGCGCCCAGCGGCTGCTCGGCCACCATGGCCTGCACTTCACGCACCGCACCGCCCAGATCGATGTCGCGCAGGTTGGCCGAAACCACCGCCACCCGGGTCTGGTCGGCCCGATGGATCTCGCTGGGACCGTTGGTGGCCACCACTTCGGCCACCGCGTCCAGGGTGACCGGGCGACTGCTGCCAGGGTTGACGATCAGCCGGCGGATGCTTTCCACGCTGGCGCGGTCGCCTTCCTGCGCCCGCACCAGCACGTCGATCTTGCGGTCGCGGAAGCTGTAACGGGTGGCCACGTCGCCGCGCACCTTCTTCACCACGACGTCTGCGATCTGGCGGGTGGTCAGGCCCAGCGCACCGGCGCGCTCCTGGTCGAAGCGGATCTGGATTTCCGGGAAGCCTTCTTCCACGGTCGACTTGACGTCGGCGTAGTGCGGGTTGTTGCGCAGCATCGCCGCCAACGCCTGGCCGGCACGCTCCAGCGTGGCCATGTCCTGGCCGCGCAGTTCCACTTCCAGCGGCGTGGAGAAACTGAACAATGCCGGGCGGGCGAAGTCGACCTGCACGCCGGGGTGCTCCTGCATCGACGCACGCAGGCGTTCAGTGATCTCCGCTTCGCTCCTGGCGCTGCCGCCGCCTGCCATCACCACGGTCAGCTTGCCGATGTTCTCGCCGCTCTCTGTGGGATTCGCATCCAACCGGGTGCCGCTGCCACTCACCCCATACAGCGACGCGACGCTGTCGTCCTTGGCATGTGCCAGCTGCAGCTCACGCACCAAGGCGTCGGTCTGCTTCAGCGGCGTGCCAGCGGGCAGCTTGGCGGTCATTTCGAAGCGATCCTGGGCCAGCTGCGGAATCAGGTCCGCGCCCAGCATCGGCACCATCGCCAGGGTGGCAACGAACGCCAGGGCAGCCAGGCCCAATACTTTGCCCGGATGGGCGAGCGCGCTCGGCAGCAGCTTGAGGTAACCGCGCTCGGCACCGGCGTAGGGCTTCATGGCCAGATCGCTGGCCTTGCGCATGACCGGCCCCACCACGGCGGTCAGGCCGCGCCACAGTTTGACGATCACCCAGGCCACGCCGAACACGCTCCAGCGCACCAGCGCGCCCAGGCCGCGGCGGCTGCCGGCCACCGGCTTCAGCC
>NZ_RHPP01000058.1 GCF_003935715.1 Stenotrophomonas sp. 278
CGTGGGCTGGCGCGGATGGCGGCGCGCCACGTGCCGGCGTGGATGCGGCAGGCGGATGCAGCGACGGTAGGGTGCGATGCGGTGCTGACCGGCGGGCTGGCGGCCTTCGTAGGCATGAGCGTGGCAGAGCGACATGCCATTCCGGTGATCGGATTGGGAATGATTCCGCTGACCCCTACCCGCCTGTTTCCTACCCCGTTTCTGCCGCGGCTGCGGTTGCCCGGCCTGTTGAACCGATGGAGCTACAGCGCGGTGAACCACACGGTATGGAGGACGTTCAGACGGCCGATCAACGAAGCGCGCCAGGCGATGGGCATGCCGGCGCGACGATCGCTGTGGCGCGATGTGCCCATGTTGTATGGGATCTCGCCGAGTCTGTTGCCGGAGCCGGCGGATTGGCCGACCGATCATCATGTGTGTGGGCAGTGGCGTGCGCCTGAGCTGGGGTGGGCACCGCCGCCTGATCTGCAGGCGTTTCTGGATGCAGGCCCTGCCCCGGTCTATCTGGGCTTTGGCAGCATGACCGGGTTTGATCGCGAACGGGTGTTGCCTGCGCTGCTCGGTGCATTGGCACCGCGTCGGGTGCTGTTGTCGCCGGGTTGGGCGGGTTTGCCGGACATGCCGTTGCCGCCGAATGTGTTCGTGCTGGGATCGGTGCCGCATGAGACGTTGTTTCCGCGCTGCGCGTTTGTCATCCATCACGGGGGGAGTGGCACGACCCATTCGGCGTGTCGTGCGGGGGTGCCTTCGCTGGTGATGCCGTTTGCGGCGGATCAGCTTTTCTGGGCACGGCGGTTACAGGTACTGGGTCTGGCACCGGAGGCGTTGTCGGTAAGGCGGTTGGATCCGGGAGTGCTTACGCGGGCGATCGGGTTTGTGGAATTGGCGCAGACGCGGGAGCGCGCGGCGGTGTTGGGGCGGGCGATGGCGGGGGAAGATGGGGTGGCGACGGCGGTCGCGTACGTTGAGCGGCTGATTCGTTGAGGTGCCATGCACCACGAGGGTCACGACCAACGGTCGTGACCTACCGTGTTGACCTGGAATCAGGGTTGGCGGTGCAGCCACCGGTAGAGAACCGGCAGTACCAGCAGGGTGAGCAGCGTGGAGGAGACGATGCCACCAATGACCACCGTGGCCAGCGGGCGCTGCACCTCCGAACCTGCGCCTACGTTGAAGGCCATCGGCACGAAGCCGAGTGAGGCGACCAGGGCGGTCATCAGCACCGGTCGCAGGCGACCGAGTGCGCCTTCGCGTACGGCGTCGTTCAGGGCCAGGCCGTTATCGCGCAGGCTGCGTACGAAGCTGATCATCACCAGGCCGTTCAGCACGGCCACGCCGGAAAGCGCGATGAAACCTACGCCAGCCGAGATCGACAGCGGAATGCCGCGTGCGGCCAGCGCGAGCACGCCACCGGTAAGTGCCAATGGCACGCCACTGAACACGATAGCCGCATCCTTCATCGAGCCGAACGCCCAGAACAGCAGCGCGAAGATCAGCAGCAACGTCACCGGCACCACGATGGCTAGACGCTGGCTGGCGGAGATCAGCTGCTCGAAGCTGCCACCGTAGTCGACCCAGTAGCCATCGGGCACCTGAACATTCTGGTTGATGGCCTGCTGCAGTTCGCTGACGAAACTGCCCAGGTCGCGGTCGCGCACGTTGGCGGTGACCACGATGCGGCGCTTGCCGTTTTCGCGGTTGATCTGGTTGGGGCCTTCGCTGTTGGCCAGGGTGGCCAGTTCACGCAGCGGAACGGTACGGGCGCTGCCGCTGGTCCAGCTGTCGGCGCGGCTGGACTCGTCAGCATCGCCGCCGGCCAGCGCAGACTCGAGTGACACTGGCAGGTCGGCCAGCGCGGCCGGGTCCTGCCGCTGCGTCTCGGGCAGGCGGACGACGATGTCGAAACGACGGTCGCCCTCGAACAACTGGCCGGCCACCTGCCCACCTATCGCGGTGGCGACCGTGGACTGCACCTGCCCGGGATTCAGCCCGTAACCGGCCAGCGCGGCGCGGTTGGGAGTAACCGTGAGCAGCGGCAGGCCGCTGGTTTCCTCGACGCGCACGTCGGCCGCGCCGGGGACGTTGCCGGCCACGCTGGCAATGCGCCTGCCCACCGACAGCAGTGCATCGAGGTCGTCGCCGTACACCATCACCGCCACGTCCGCGCGCACGCCGGAGATCAGCTCGTTGGTGCGCATCTGGATCGGCTGGGTGAACTCGTAGTTGTTGCCGGGCAGCTGCTCGACCGCCTGCTCAAGCTCCGCCAGCAGCACGGCGCGCGGTTTGCGCGGGTCAGGCCAGTCCTTGCGTGGCTTCATCATGATGAAGGTGTCAGCCACCGAGGGTGGCATCGGATCGGACGCGACCTCCGGTGTGCCGATCTTGGAGAATACCTTGCTCACCTCCGGGAACTGCACCAGCCGGTTCTCGATCAGCGTCTGCATCTGCACGGACTGGGTGAGGCTGGTGCCGGGAATGCGCATGGCATGCATGGCGACATCACCTTCGTCCAGGTTGGGTACGAATTCGCTGCCCAGACGGGTGGCCAGCAGCCCACAGCCCACCACCAGCACCAGCGCGCCACCGACCACCCAGCGGCCACGCCGCAGTGTGAGATCGAGCGCGGACGCATAACGGCCCCGCACCCACGTCATCAGCCGGTTTTCCTTTTCCTGCACGCGGCCGCCGAGGAACAGCGCGATCGCCGCCGGAACAAAGGTCAGCGCCAGCACCATTGCGCCCGTGAGTGCCAGCACCACGGTAATGGCCATCGGGTGGAACATTTTTCCTTCCACCCCACTGAGCGCGAAGATCGGCAGGTACACCGCGGTGATGATGCCCAGGCCAAACAGGCTGGGGCGGATCACCTCGGCGGTGGCACTGGCGGTTTCGGCGAAACGTTCGGCCACGGTCATGTCGCGACCCAACGCATGCTGGCGCTCGCCGAAACGACGCAGGCAGTTTTCGATGATGATCACCGCACCGTCGACGATCAGCCCGAAGTCCAGTGCGCCCAGGCTCATCAGGTTGGCCGACACCCCGCCCCGGGCCATGCCGGTGAGGGTGAACAGCATCGCCAGCGGGATGACCGCTGCGGTGATCAGCGCCGCGCGGAAGTTTCCGAGCAACGCGAACAGCACCACGATGACCAGCAGCGCGCCTTCGATCAGGTTCTTCGCCACGGTCTGGATGGTGCGGTCGACCAGTGCCGTGCGGTCGTAGCTGGCGGTGACGGTGACGCCCTCGGGCAGGCTGCGCTGGGCCTGCTGCAGGCGCGCGGCGGCGGCCTGGGCGACCTCGCGGCTGTTGGCACCGATCAGCATGACCACCGTGCCCATCACCACTTCATGTCCGTTCTGGGTGGCCGCGCCGCTGCGCAGTTCGGGCCCGTCCTTGACCTCGGCCACGTCGTGCACGTGGATCGGCACGCCTTCGCGCCGCGCCAGGACGATGTTGCCGATTTCCTCGAGGTTGGCCACCTGGCCGGGGATGCGCACCAGGAACTGCTGGCCGTTGCGCTCGATGTAGCCGGCTCCGACGTTCTGATTGTTGGTTTCAACGGCCCGGGCGACATCTTCCAGCGTGAAGCCGAGCGCGCGCAGACGCGCCGGATCCGGGGTGATGTGAACCTGCCGCTGGAATCCCCCGATGGTGTTGACCTCGGTGACCCCGGGAACGTTGCGCAGCTGCGGGCGGATCACCCAGTCCTGCAGGGTGCGCAGGTCGGTGGCGGTGTACGGCGTGCCATCGGGTTTTCGCGCCGTGGGATCGGCGTCGATGGTGTACATGAAGATCTCGCCGAGCCCGGTGGCGATCGGTCCCAGCTGCGGATCCAGGCCGACCGGAATCTGCGACTTCACCTGCTGCAGGCGCTCTGCGACCTGCTGCCGGGCAAAGTAGATGTCGGTGCCGTCCTCGAACACGACGGTGACCTGGGACAGGCCATAGCGCGACAACGACCGCACCTGCTCCATCCGCGGCAGGCCGGCCATGACCGTTTCCACCGCATAGGTGATGCGCTGTTCGGCCTCCAGCGGCGAGTAACCGGGTGCGGCGGTATTGATCTGCACCTGCACGTTGGTGATGTCAGGGGTGGCGTCGATGGGCAGGCGGGTGAAACTCCAGATGCCCACCACAACGAGCGCGAGAGTGAGCGTCATCATCAACCATCGGTGGGCGATGGACGCGCCGATGATGCGCTCCAGCAGCGGCAGCCGGTCAGTGCTCATGCGCGGCCCCCGCCTTGCCGATGTCGGCCTTGATCACATAGCTCTGCTCCACCACCACGTCTTCGCCGACGCTGAGTCCGTCCAGCACTTCTGCCTGCTGCGCATCGCGCGCGCCCAGCGTGACGGGACGCGCCGTGTAGGTATCACCGCTACGGACGAACACCACGTCCTTGCCGTCAAGGGTCTGCACGGCAGTGAGGGGCACCACCCGGGCAGCTGCGGTGGTCGCCACCACAATGCGCGCTTTCACCGCGGCACCGGGCCGCCACAGGCCGTCATCATTGCGCAGCGAGGCGCGCGCCACGGTGCTCTGGCTGGCGGTGGCGGTGCCGGGCAGCACGCGTTCCAGCGTGGTGGCCTGGCTGACGCCATCGGTCATGCGCGAGACGGTGACGGGCACACCGGCGGTGATGTGCTGGGTGTCGTTGCCGAAGATATGCAGGTCGACCCACAGCGTGGACAGGTCGCCGACCTCGAACAACGGCGCGCCCTCGCCTGCCACGCCACCGACCTGCGCCTGCCGCGCCAGCACCACGCCGCTGATCGGTGCGCTGACCGTATACGTAGACAGGCTGAGGTTGCTGTCGATGCTGGCCAGCACCTGCCCGGCCGTGACGCGATCACCAACGTTGGCCCGCAGCGTGCGGATCGGACCGGGGAAGCGCGCCATCACCAGGGCGACGCGGCCGTCCACGGGGGTCAGCAGACCCTGCACGTCGTGTTCGTCGGCGATGGTACCGGTGGCGACCGGGGCGACACGTATGCCGGCCTGTTCGGCCATCGCGGCGGAAATGGTGGTGCGCTGCGGTCCTTCATCGTCGTGACCGGCTTCGGCATCAGTGGCACCGGCCACGGCGGGTTGCCTGCTGCACGCGCTGAGCGCGAACACCGCTGCAAACACGGCGGCGGCCAGCAGGGTACGGGGAGCGAGAGTACTCATGGGCGATCCTTCGTAGGCGTGGCTTGGGCGTCGGTGTCGAGCAGGCTCTGCCCGGTCAGTCGCTGGATTTCGATCAGTCCGGTCTGCGCGGCGATGGCGGCGTCAAGCTGGCGCTGTCGCGCTTCGATGCGCATGGCCTGCAGCTGGGCCCATTCCATGTAGCTGGTCGCGCCGGCGCGCCATGCGGTTTCTGCGGATTTCTCCGCACGCTGCAGCTGTGGCAGAACGTCGCGCGCGAGACGGGTCACTTCCAGACGTGCGCTCTGGTAGCGCCCATGGGCCTCGGCCAAGGTCGCGTACAGCTGCAGTTCGCGGGCCTGGCGTTCAATACCGGTCAGCGCGCGCTCGGCTTCGGCGGCGCGGATCTCCGGACCGGCGCGGCGCACGCTGCCCAGCGGCAGGCTGAAGCCCGCGACCAGTGAGGTGTCGCGGCTGTCCCGACTGTTGCGCACGCCGATCTGCCAGTTGAAGTCCGGTCGGGCCTGGGTGCGGGCGAGCTGCAGCTGGGCATCGCGGATGCGACCTTCACCTGCCAGCACGGCCAGTTCGGGCGTGCCCTGCAGCAGGTCTGCCAGTGCGCCGAGCTCCTGCAGTGCGGGCAGCTGCAGCGGGTTACCGCTGACACTCTGGAAATCCGGCTGTCGCTGCTGCCACAACGCGGCCAGCGCGATCCGCGCCGACTGCTGCATCTGCAGCGCGCGGTCACGGTCAAGCTCGGCCTGGGCCAGCTGCGCCTGCGCGGTGAGCAGCACCGACTCGGGCGAGGCACCCGCGTGCAGGCGCACACGTGCGGCGGCAACGGCGCGGCGGCGTTGCTCGATGTCGGTACTGGCGATCTGCAACTGCTGGCCGGCCTGGGTCACCGCCAGATAGCGTCGCGCCACCTCGGCCATCAGGTCCAGCCGGGCGATCTCGCGCTGCGGGGCGAGCGCATCCAGGTTGGCCTGGGCCAAGGTACGCCGCGCGTCCAGCTTGCCGCCACGCTCCAGCACGCCGGCCAGGCTGACGGTGAGTTCGGCGGCATCGAAGCTGCGTGCGGCCCCGGTGCCAACGGCATTTTCGAGGTCCACGCCGAGGGAGAGCGGTGGGCGCAGCGTGGCGGCGTCGCGACGTGCGTGGAGCACCAGGCGTTGCGCCTCCACCAGACGCAGGTCCGGGTGTTGAAGGGCGACGCGGGCGATGGCGTCGTCGAGAGTCAGTACAGGCGTGAGCGTGCCGGGAACCGGGCGTTCGGCGACGCGCTCAACAGGGGCAACCGGCGGCGTGCCCTGCGCCAACGCGCACGGCACGAACGCCAAGGCCGCAAAGGCGGCCACATACGTCCACATGGGAATCTCCAGATAGCAGTGAGGTGAGCAGACGCGGCGCAGTGCCGCGTGGCGTCAACCGGCTATCGGGGGGCGCAGCAGATTTTCCGGCGGCTGCGTGCGCAGCGCATCATCCAGCTGCACCGGTACCGCGTGTGCCGGTGCCAGCGGCAGCTGCCAGCTGGGCGCGGCAAAGGCGAGCATGCCGCCCTGGCCATGGCAGTGGCCGCAATGCACAAGCGCGTGCAGCAGCCGGCCGCCGGCATCCTCGCCATCATGGCCGTCGTCGTGATCCTGCCCGGACGCCGGATGCGAAACCGAGGGGTGGTCGGCATGCGACAGCGCGTGCAGATCACCCAGCGCCGAAGCCAGCGCGCCACCGGTGGTGCCGAGCAGCATCACCACCAGCATCAGCAGGCGGATCGGCAACGGGCAGCGGTGGCGCAGGCGGGACAGCATGGCAGGCAGGGTAGCGGCCGCCGTGCTCGTTACACAATCGCAGCACTGCGTGTGGCTCCTGCCGGGCTCGCGGGTGGGGCTTCATCCAGAAGCATGTCCAATGCCGCTTTCAGCTTCAACAGGTCCGGAAACGGTCTGTCCATGTGCTTCCAGCGCCCGGGATGGGCTTCTTCGGCCAGTTGCAGACGCACACCACCACCAGGCACTTGAACGATACGCTGGGCGACCAGTTCGCCCTTGCCGGAACGATGCACGAGGGCGTGCTGGCCTGGTTCGATTTCCACCAGGCGATAACTGCCCGCACTGCGCAGGTCCGCGCTGCAGTGGCCCATGGCCACGCGCAGCTGACGCGCGACCCGTGCTTCCGCCGCCGTGCAGGGTTCGGCGGTCCGGGCACCGGAGTAGCCCGGACACGGCACCTTGACGAGGTAGTCGCATTGAACGTCACCGCCGGTGACCAGCGCCCTGGGCTGCACCGTCCGGCCGGGGTCGAAGCCCGCATGAAGTGCACGCTGGTCTTCGCCGGCATCTTCCATCCGGACACTGGGAACCCCGAGACGATCGGCCACTCCGGCGATACCGTTGAAGCTGCCTGCATGGCTGTTGCCCATCAGCGCTATCCAGCGCCGCGCAGTGCCTGTTGGCGTGGTTCTTTGTGTCGCGCGCAGGCGCTGGTCGTGCGCGATGCGCTGGGCGGCGACAGCATTGAATACCCTCACTCGCAGCGCCGTTTCGTCCTGGTTCCCGGCGTCGGCGAAGGATGCCCCGCGCAGGTTGTAGCTCGTCATGAGGTCCAGGGCAACAACGCGTATTCCTGCGCGTTGTGCTTCCTTCACCAGGGTCAGAAAGCCACCGCGGTGACGGACGTCGGTCATGTGTCCGGCATCCTGCTGGGCGAGAAAGCGACTCAATGCCGGTGACATCCGGCCGGTCTGGTGATGTCGGTCCAGATCGCTCTGGTGGATCGTCTGCAGATGCTCGAGGTACAACGTATCCACGCCGAGCCTGCGCAGGGTTTCGGGATGGTCCGAGAGCAGCCGCTTGCTGCTTCGCATCCAGTGCGCTTCGGCGATGATCACGCCCGGGCTGGCACCCAGAATCCTCTTCAGCACCTTCTGCTGGCTGCGACAGTCGGAGATGTCCGGCCAAGCACGCACGCTGGCGGACACGGGCAACGGCTGAGAGTTTCCGGAGGTGATGCTCTCGAGCAGCGCGGTGCGGGTACTGTAGAAGTGTTCAAGCGCCGCCTGCTCCGACCTGGAAAGCGACATGGCATAGTCCGGGTCCAATGCACGCCGCGTTTCATTCAGCAGGTCGACCAGAACCTTCGCGTGCTCTGGCGGCATCTCGTAAGCAGCGAGCGGATCGGCCGGCGTCTCCGTCTTCCCGGCTGTGCGCGGAGGCGACTCCGCGTAGCCATCCGGTGCTGGCGTGTTGCGCATCTCGAGCAAGACCGGCTCATGTATCCGTGCGGTGCGTGGACGCACTGGCGGGGTGCATGTGGACGGAATCAGGCGATGTAGAAAGGCAGTAACGCGGTCCATGGAAGACGGCTCCTTGATGGGTGCACCACGTTCGGTGCGAACCTTCGAGCCGTCCATCTTCGGTCGTGATGACACGACCGGCTTTCCAGTATCAATCGCACCCACCCTGCAGACATGCCGATGTGTGAACCCGCACACATCGGCATGTGTCGATCACGACATCAGGGCGCGCGACGCTCGGCGATGAAGGCCTGGATCTGCGTTTCCAGCACCGGCAGCGGCACCGACCCCTGCTTGAGCACGGCGTCGTGGAAGGCCTTGACGTCGAAGCGGTCGCCCAGTTCCTTTTCCGCCTGCGCGCGCAGGCGCACGATGGCGATCTCACCCAGTTTGTAGCTCAGAGCCTGACCCGGCCAGGAAATGTAGCGGTCCACTTCGGTGGTGACCTCGTGTTCGCTCAGCGCGGTGTGGTCACGCAGGTAGGCGATGGCCTGCTCGCGGGTCCAGCCCTTGTGGTGAACGCCGGTGTCGATGACCAGGCGCGCGGCGCGCCACATTTCGTAGGTCAACCGGCCGAAGTCCTCGTACGGTGTTTCATAGATGCCCATCTCCACGCCGAGCTTCTCGCTGTAAAGGCCCCAGCCTTCGCCGTACGCTGAGATGTAGGCGGTGCGACGGAACTCCGGCTGCTCGCCCTGCTCGGCGGCCAGCGCACCCTGCAGCGCATGGCCGGGGTCGGATTCGTGCAGGGTCAGTGCTGGCAGGTTGTACAGCGGGCGGGCCGGCAGGTTGTAGGTGTTTACCCAGTAGGTGCCCATGCCACCACGACCGGCGGTCCAGAACGGCGCGATGTCCGGCGGCACCGGCACGATGGTGAAACGCGCGCGCGGCAGGGTCATGTATTTGCCGATCACCCCGTCCACGCGCTTGGAGATCCAGGCGGCGCGGTGCAGCAGCTCATCCGGGGTCTTGGCGTAGAACTGCGGATCCGTACGCAGGAAGGTGAGGAACTCGGCGAAGCTGCCCTTGAACTCCACCTGCTTGATGATGGTGTTCATCTCAGCCTGGATGCGCGCCACTTCCTTCAGCCCGATCTCGTGGATCTGCTGCGGGGTGAGGTCCAGCGTGGTGTATTCGTGGATCTGCTGCTGGTAGTAGGCCTTGCCGTCCGGCATGGCTTCCGCGGCCAGGGTGGTGCGCGCCTGCGGCACGTATTCGCCCAGGAAGAAAGTGCGCAGCTTGCCGAACGCCGGCACCACGCTGTTGCTGATGGCCTGGCGGGCCTGCGCCTGCAGCTGGGCCTGTTCGGCGGCCGGAATGCTGGCCGGCAGCTTCTTGAACGGCGCGTACAGGGGCGACTGGGTCGGATCCTTGAGGTCGGCGACAGTGCTGATGGCGACTTCGCGGCCGTCAAGTACGGCGCGGGGCACGCTGAAGCCGCGCTTCAGGCCGGCCCGCATGTTGTCGGTCTGCTGGTCGAAGTAACGCGGCACGTCATTCAGACGGGCGATGTAGTTGCGGTAGTCCTTGGCGGTCTTCATCTCCCGGCGTGCCATGAACGACAGACTGGACCAGAACGAGGAGTCCGAGTTGAACGGCATCTCGTAGCCGCGCAGGCGCACCTCGGCGGCCAGGTTGAAGACCTGGTCACGGTAAATCGCGTAGTTGACTTGGTTGGCGGGAGAAAGCGCCTTGACGTCAATCCTGTCCAGCTGGGCCAGCACGTCGTCCCAGACCTTCAGCCGGGCCTGCTGGGCCGCCGCGCCGACGTCGGGCATGCGGGTGGCGTTGGCGGGGCCATCGGCGTCTTCGCTGGCCTCACCGCCGCCGGCCTGGCGCCAGGCCCATTCCTTCTCGTAGATGGCGCGGAAGGCGGCATCTGCGGGTGATTCAGCTGCCACGCTGGCGGGAGCGGCGGTGGCGGCGGGCGGTGCGGCGTAGGCAGCGGCCGGCAGGGACAGGGCGAGCAACAGGGCAACAGACAGACGGGTATTCACGCAGACGGGTTCCCGGGGAAGGCGAACCTCGATCATGGCACCCCGGATTCAGCCCGGCATGTATCGAACGTCCTAGTCACGCGCGGTGGGGTCAATGCTCCGCGCGGTCGCGTTTCCAGCCGCGGTGCTTGATGTCCAGGTGCAGGCTGTACAGGGCGGTGAAGGCCGGAAACAGGTTCTGCAGGACGCCGACCGAGTCCTGCTTGGCGGAAAACAGGAAGTAGCTGAGGGTCATCAGACTGCCGATCACGCTCATGTACCAGAACAGCCGGGGGATCACCGGCTTGCCGGCACGGCGCGAGGCGATGAACTGGACCAGCCAGCGCCCGCCGAACATCAGGGCACCGGTGTAGCCGATCAGTTTCCAGCCGGTGACATGCAGACCGGTCCAGAACAGCCAGGTGATGGGTTGGTCCAGCCAGTGCAGCTCCATCAGCGCTCCTCCACGGCGGTACGCCGGCTGCGGGTGATCAGCCAGGCGACGCCACGCAGGTCACGAATGCCGACCAGGGCCCGGCCCAGGTTGTTGTACTTGGATACGCCGGCGGTGCGATGACGGTGGTTGACCGGCACGCTGACGGTCTGCCAGCCGGCACGCTGCATCAGCGCGGGCAGGTAGCGGTGCATGTGGTCGAAGTACGGGAGATCCAGAAAGGCGGCGCGCTCGAACAGCTTGATGCCGCAGCCGGTGTCGGGGGTGTCGTCGCGCAACATGCGCGCACGGATGGCGTTGGCCCACTTGCTGGCCCAGCGCTTGCTGCCGCTGTCCTGGCGGTTGACCCGCCAGCCCGCGAACAGCTTGACCGCCGGCTGCGCGGCGTCGCGCGCGACCAGCAGGCGCGGGATGTCGGCCGGGTCGTTCTGGCCGTCGCCATCGAGCGTGGCAATCCAGGGCGCACGCGCGGCCTTGACCCCGGTGCGGACCGCGGTGCTCTGGCCGCTCTGGGTGACGTGGTGGAGCACGCGCAGCTCCGGCGTGCTGGCCTTGAGCGCGGTGAGCACCGCCAAGGTGTCGTCCCGCGAGTGGTCGTCGACGTAGACGATCTCGAACGCCACGCGGCCGCGCAGGGCGGCGGTGATCTCGCCGATCAGGGGCTGGACGTTGTCACGCTCATTGAAGACCGGGACGACGACCGACAGCTGGGGTTCGCTCATGATCGGGCTCTGCTGCGGGGCAGGACGTTGAAAGTCCGGGCATTCTCCGCAGCCGAGGTTATCCGAAGATGAATACCCGGAAGCGGATCAGGCGCGGTCGCCGAAGTAGGTGCGGCACCACTCGACCACGGGGGGCAATCCGCGCTCGATCGGCGTGGCCGGTTCATAGCCAAAAGCGTCATGGGCGCGCCGGGTGTCGGCCATGGTGCGGACCATGTCGCCGGGCTGCATCGGCTTGTAGACCCTGTGCGCCGGGCGTCCGGCGGTGGCCTCGATGATGCCGATGAACTGCTCCAGCTCGATCGGAGTGTGGTTGCCGAGATTGAAGACACGGTGCGGCACGTCCTCGCTGGACGGATGCGCCAGCGCGCCGAGGATACCGCTCACGATGTCGGAAACGTGTGTGAAATCGCGCTGCATCTTCCCCTCGTTGAAGACCTCGATGGGGCGGCCGGCCAGCACCGCGCGCGAGAACAGCAGCGGGGCCATGTCCGGGCGGCCCCAGGGGCCGTACACGGTGAAAAAGCGCAGGCCGGTGGCACGCAGGCCGTACAGCTGGGCATAGGTGTAGGCCATCAGCTCGTTGGCGGCCTTGGTCGCGGCGTACAGCGAGCGCGGGCGGTCGATGCGCTGGTCTTCGGAGAACGGCGGGATGGCCGAATCACCATAGACCGAACTGCTGGAGGCATACACCAGGTGCTGGACGCCGCGATGCCGGCACAGTTCGAGCATGTTGACGAAGCCGGCCAGGTTGCTGTCGACGTAGGCGTGCGGATTCTGCAGCGAGTAGCGCACGCCGGCCTGGGCGGCCAGGTGGATCACGGCGGTGGGCCGCACCTCGTCGAACAGCGCGGCCAGGCCCTCACGGTCGGTCAGGTCCAGGGTGCGGATGTCCACGCCCGGGCACAGCGCGGCCACGCGGTCGCGCTTGATCTGAGGGTCGTAGTAGTCGTTGAAGTTGTCCAGCCCGACCACGGCCTGGCCACCCTCGACGAGCGCCCGGCAGGTGTAGGCTCCAATGAAGCCGGCGGCACCGGTAACGAGGAGGGTCATACAAAGGTGTCCTGCGTCAGGGCGGTAGGTCACGACCGTTGGTCGTGACCCCGGGAAGGCATCAATCCTTGCGGGTGCGCAGCTTTTCCAGCACGCCGTCCAGGGTGTCCAGGTCGGTGTAGTGGATGATCAGCTTGCCCTTGCCACCACGGCCGTGGTTGATCGCCACGCGTGCACCGAGTGATTCGGACAGTTCGGTTTCCAGCGAGGCGATGTCGGCCTGCGGAGCACCCGGGCTGGGCTTTCTGCGCAGGTTGCCGGGCACCTTGCCGGCGGCAAACTGCTGGGCGCGATGTTCCACTTCGCGCACCGACCAGCCCTGGTCAGCCGCTTCCTGCGCCAGCTTGCTGGCCAATTCCGGAGCCAGGGTCAGTAACGCGCGGGCGTGACCCATTTCCAGCCGACGGCTTTCCAGCAGCACGCGGATCGCCACCGGCAGTTCCAGCAGGCGCAGCAGGTTGGATACCGCCGCACGCGAGCGGCCCACCGCCTGCGCAGCTTCGGCGTGGGTCAGGGTGAATTCGGAGATCAGCCGCTGGAGCGCTTCGGCTTCCTCCAGCGGGTTGAGGTCCTCGCGCTGGATGTTCTCGATCAGCGCCATCGCGATGACAGTGCGGTCTTCCAGCTCTCGCACCACCACCGGCACTTCGTCCAGCCCGGCCAGCTGCGAGGCGCGCCAGCGGCGTTCGCCGGCGACGATCTCATAGCTGTCGGTCGCCAGCTGACGTACCAGGATCGGCTGGATCACCCCCTGCGCCTTGATCGACTCGGCCAGCTCGTCGAGCTTGGTCGGGTCCATCTCGCGTCGCGGCTGGTACTTGCCGGGCTGCAGCTGCTTGACCGGCAGCTTGCGCAGCACTTCACCCGGCAATGGCTCCACTACGGCCGTGGCCTGCTGCACCTGGGTCACCGCGCCCTTGGGCCCGAGCAGGGCGTCGAGGCCACGGCCGAGGCCGCGTTTCTTGCCGAGGGCGGGCTTGCTGGTCATCAGGCGGTCTCCATGGCCGTACCGGCCGTGTTGCGTTGGTGGTTGCGGCGGATGATCTCGCCGGCCAATCCGAGGTAGGCCACGCCGCCGCGCGAGGCGCGGTCGTAGCCGACGATGCTCTGCCCATGGCTGGGCGCTTCGGCCAGGCGCACGTTGCGCGGCACGATGGTGCGGAACACGCGGTCACCAAAATGCTCGGTGAGTTCGGCCGAAACCGCGTTGGCCAGGTTGTTGCGCACGTCGAACATGGTGCGCAGCACGCCTTCGATTTCCAGCGTGGGATTAAGGCTGGCGCGCAGGGCTTCGATGGTTTCCACCAGCGCACTCAGGCCTTCCAGCGCGTAGTACTCGCACTGCATCGGCACGATCACCGAATCGGCCGCGGCCAAGGCATTCAGCGTGAGCAGCGAAAGTGCCGGCGGGCAATCGATCAGAATGAAATCGTACTGGTCGCGGATCGGAGCCAGCGCGCGCTTGAGGCGCTGCTCGCGCTCGCCCTGGTCCATCAGCTGGATCTCGGCAGCGGTCAGGTCGATGTTGCCCGGCAGCAGGTCATAGCCTTCCGGCGCGGTCACCCGTACCTGCTCGGCGGTGACTTCACCCAGCAGCAGGTCGCAGGTGGACGCGACCACTTCGCGCTTGTCCACGCCACTGCCCATGGTTGCGTTGCCCTGCGAATCGAGGTCGACCAGCAGCACGCGCTTGGGCGCAGCAGCCAGGGCAGCGGCCAGATTGACGGCGGTCGTGGTCTTGCCGACGCCACCTTTCTGGTTGGCGATGGCGATGATGCGGGCCATGCGGGTGAGCCTCATCGGCAGGGAGTGGGACTGGTCATTATGCGTATATGGGGCGTGTCATGCACTGTGAGATGCGCCGGAAGGGCGTTGCGACCCGCCCGGCGGCGGCTCACGGACCGGCTACCACGACCAGATGCCGCTCGCCGGTCAGGCCGGGCACATGCAGCGGCAGCACGGTTTCCACGGTCCAGCCGGCTGGCAGCTGGGCGATCTCATCGTGGGGATAAACGCCTTTCATGGCCAACAGGCGGCCACCGGGGCGCAGCAGGTGCCCGCCGACCTCGATGATGCCGGCCAGGGTGTCCATGGCGCGCGCGGTCAGGTTGTCATATGCGCCTGGCTCTGCCAGCGCCTCGGCGCGGGACTCGGCCACGCGGGCGTTGCCGAGCCCGAGCTGGCGCACGGCCTCGCGCATGAAGCGCGCCTTCTTGCCGTTGCTTTCGACCAGGGTGACCTGCAACTGCGGCCGGGCGATCGCCAACGGAATGCCGGGCAGCCCCGGACCGGTGCCGAGGTCGGCCAGGGTGCCGCGTTCCAGGTGCGGCTGCATCGCCAGCGAGTCGAGCAGGTGGCGGGTGACCATCTCCAGCGGATCGCGGATGGCGGTCAGGTTGTAGGTCTTGTTCCAGCGGTCGAGCAGGGTCAGGTACTGCAGCAGCGGCGCGGCCAGAGCGGCGTCGAGCTGCATCGCGGCCAGGCCGCGCTCAAGCGCGTCAGCCACGCCGGGGGGAAGGGTGTGTGCGGTCATGCCGGCATTATCGCAGGGATTGCCGGAATGCCGGCCGCGCTCAGCGCACGTACCAGGCCAGCGCGGCGCGGAAGTCCGGCGCGGCCTGCCACTCGTGCAGGTGCCAGCGGCTTGCCGGGCCCAGCTCCGGATCGCACCAGGCCAGGTGCAGGGCTCCGTCGGCCCCCGCTGCCAGCTGCAGCCGGTGCAGGCCGAACGAGATGCCCTGCCCCTGTGCCTTGAGCAGCGCCTCTTTGGCGCACCAGACCCGGAAGAACCAATGGTTCAGCCCGGCGTCGTCCAGACCGAGCAACCATTCGACCTCTTGCGGGTGGAAGAAGCGTTCGGTGATTTCGCGCATGCGCGGTCGTGGTCGCAGCGGTTCCAGGTCCACGCCCAGGCGCACGCCCTCGCCCAGCGCCACCAGCAGCAGGCCGTGGCTGTGGCTCCAGCCGGTACCCAGATGGGCCAGATGACCTTCCAGCTCGGGCCGGCCGCGTTCGTCGCGCAGCAATGGGAGCTCGTCAGGCAGGCCGCCCAGTTGTTCGGCCAGCAACACCCGCGCCTGTGGCTCGCCACGCGTGCCGTGCACATGCGGCAACCGCCAGACCGTGACCGGGCCAAACCGCCAGGGGCCGTCCAGGGTTGCCGGCAGGCTCATGCGAACGCCCTGTGGGCGCGATTGCACGGCAACTTCACGGCATCTGCCGTCAACTTGCGCCGTCGCACCAACAAACCGGGAGTCAAGATCATGGGCATCATCATCTGGCTGATCGTAGGTGGCGTGGTGGGCTGGCTGGCCAGCCTCATCATGCGCCGCGATGCGCAGCAGGGCATCATCCTCAACATCGTGGTCGGCATTATCGGCGCGCTGATCGCCGGCTGGCTGTTCGGCGGTGGCATCAACGAAGCGATCACCATCCGCACGTTCCTGTTCTCTCTGATCGGCGCGGTGATCCTGCTGGCGATAGTGAACCTCTTCACCAGAAAGAGCATCCGGTAGGTAACGCAAGGAATGGCGCAAGCCATTCCTAACGTCGCTCGTCGACGGCCCGAAGGGTGCCCATCGCAGATGGGCATACCGTTGGTCGTTACGCTGACCTGGGAGGTAACGACCAACGGTCGTTACCTACCCACCCTTAGCCCAGCTGCACCCATGCCGGCGCGTGGTCACTCGGCCGGTCCCAGGTGCGCGGTTCGCGGTCGATGCCTGCGGCCACGGCTCGCGTCTTGAGCGCGTCGGATACCAGGGTCAGGTCGATGCGCAGGCCCAGGTTGCGACGGAAGCCCGCAGCACGGTAATCCCACCAGCTGAACACCCCGTCCTCATCGTTGTGCAGGCGGAAGGCGTCGTGCAGGCCCAGCTGCTGCAGCTTGTGCAGCGCGCCGCGCTCGGCGGTGGAAGTAAGAATGTGGTTCTCGTTCCAGATCAGCGGATCGTGGGTGTCACGTCCTTCCGGGGCGATGTTGAAATCACCCATCACGATCAGCTCCGGGTACTTCTTCAGTTCATCGGCCACCCAGCCATGCACGGCCTCCAGCCAGCGCAGCTTGTACTCGTACTTGTCGGTACCGACATCCTGGCCGTTGACCACGTACAGATTGACGATGCGCACGCCGTTGACGGTGCCGGCAATCGCCCGCTTCTGCTCGTCTTCAAAACCGGGAATGCCGATCTGAACGTCCTGTGCCGGCTCGCGCGAGAGCAGCGCCACGCCGTTGTAGGTCTTCTGCCCGGCAAACACGCTGCGGTAGCCCAGCCCGGCCAGCACGGCATCGGGGAACTTGTGGTCTTCCATCTTCGTTTCCTGGATGCCGACGACATCCGGGGCGAAGGCGGTGAGCCACTGTTCCAGGTGCGGCAGGCGCACATTGAGCGAATTGACGTTCCAGGAGGCGATTTTCATGGGGGCATTGTAGCGGGCCTGATCCGCGGCGATGCGCCAGAGCGGTAGCGCCGGCCGTTGGCCGGCCCTCACGAACCCAGAATGGTATGCGAAGGCCGGCCAACGGCCGGCGCTACCGGTCTGGCGGCCACTGCCGGGCTGCATGAAGCACACGGAGAATACGTACGCTCGCAGCATCCTCGGTATACACGACAATGTAGTTTGAGCGGACCACCATCTCCCGCGACCACTCAAGTTCGGCCACGTCGCTTCCTGTCGATCAGCGCCTGCGCTTCGTCCATTACCTGCTGGTGCGGCACAGGCGGCCTAGTATCGGCCAGGGCCTCCTGCACCTTGGCGCGGAACCACTTGTCATGGGCTTCCGGGTCCGCCGTGAGTCCTGCCGGCAGTCCGCCTTCCTTGATGATGCGGGTGAGTAAAATCCGCACCGCATCGGAAACGGTCAGGCCGACGCTGGCCAACATTTCGGTGGCGTCAGCCTTCAGCTTCTCGTCCACTCGGATATGCAGCATGGAGGTCTGGGCGGCCATCGTGGTTTCCGGTGCGGGTCTTGGCAACGATTGTATCTCAATTGAGATACAGTCAAGACCCGGCTCGCTCCGATGAGCGGTTTACCGCACTAACAGCTTGAGCAGTCCCGCAATCTTCGAGTACGGCGGCTTCAACCGGTCGCTGGCGGCCCAGCGCGACTGGTACAGGATGGGCAGCAGCTTGCTCATGGCGTCGAATCCCGCCCGGCCGTGGTACGCGCCCATGCCGCTGGGCCCTACCCCGCCGAACGGCAGGCCGTTGATGGCAAAGTGCAGCAGGGTATCGTTGACGGTGACGCCACCGGCGACGACCTGACCCAGCACCTGCTCGACCGCCTCGCTTCGCTCGCTGAACACATACAAAGCCAGCGGACGGTCGCGGGTCTGGATGTCGGCAACGGCCGCTTCCAGGTCCGGGTAGGCACAGACCGGCAGGATCGGACCGAAGATCTCTTCGCGCATCAGGTCCAGGTCGGCGGGCGGGTCCAGCACCACGGTGGGGGCAATCAATCGTTCGCGGTCGGCGCGGTCACGGTCGATGTGGGCCAGCTCCAGCACCGGCACGCCGCGTTCGCGGGCCTGGGCGAGATAGCGCTGCAGGCGCTGGTACTGGCCTTCATTGATGATGCGGGTGTAGTCGGAGGGATCGCGGAAATCGCCGTAACGCGCCTGCACCTGGGTCTGCAGCTGCTGGACGAACTCGCGCTGACGGCGGCTGTCGATCAGCACGTAGTCCGGGGCGATGCAGGTCTGGCCGGCGTTGAACCACTTGCCGGTGGCCAGCCGCGCGGCGGCCTTGCCCAGCGGGTAGTCGCTGCAGACGATGGCCGGCGATTTGCCGCCCAGTTCCAGGGTCAGTGGAGTGAGGTTCGGCGCGGCCGCCGCCATCACCTTGCGGCCGACCGCCGTGGAGCCGGTGAACACCAGATGATCGAGCGTTGCGCCAGCCACCGCGGCGGCCAGTGCGGCGTCGCCCTGCACCACCGCCACGCGGTCGGGCGGGAACACTTCGGCCAGCAATGACTGCAAGAAGGCACTGGTGCGTGGGGTGAGTTCGGACGGCTTGAGCAGCACGTGATTGCCGGCGGCGATGGCGGTGGCCAATGGAATCAAGGCGAGGTTGACCGGGTAGTTCCAGGGCGAAATCACGCCGATTACGCCCAGCGGGACCGGACGCAACTGCGCCTTGGCCGGCCAGAACCTCCAGCCCACGCCGACCCGTCGCGGCTTTGCGTAGCCACTCAAGTGCCTGAGCAGGTGGTCGATCTCGCCCAGCACGGTCATGCCGTCGGCGATCAGCGATTCGTGGTGTGAGCGATGGCCGAAGTCGGCGGCGATGGCCTCGGCCATTTCCGGCAGGCGCGCCTTGAGCGCGGTGCGCAGGGTTAGCAGGTCGCTGCGGCGCTGGTCCAGCGACGGGCGCTTGGCCTGCCAGGCCTGGCGCAGGGTGGCGACGAGGGCGGGGAGCGCGTCGGGATGGGTGGTAGCGTCGGTCATGGGCGGAATATATCAATGCGCACGTCGGGGTCCGCGAAGCCACGCAGGGCGTGGCTCTACCGGGAAACGAAAAGGCCGTGGTCTGCACCACGGCCTCTCGTTCTTCCATCACCGATCACTGTTACTTGGTGATATCCACGTCCTTGGTTTCCTTCAGGAACAGGCCGCCGACCACGACCGTCATCAGCGCGATGATGATCGGGTACCACAGGCCGTAGTAAAGGTTGCCGGTACCAGCCACCAGCGCGAACGAGATCGCCGGCAGGAAGCCACCGAACCAGCCGTTGCCGATGTGGTACGGCAGCGACATCGAGGTGTAGCGGATGCGGGTCGGGAACAGTTCGACCAGGTAGGCGGCGATCGGGCCGTACACCATGGTCACGTACAGCACCAGGATCCACAGCATCAGGATGGTGCCGGGGATGTTGATGCGGGCGCCGTCGGCCTTGGCCGGATAGCCGGCAGAGGTCAGTGCGGTCTTCAGCTCGGCACCGAAGGCGTCAGCCTTGGCCTTGCCCTCTTCCTTGGTCAGGCCGGCGGCCTCGTACGAGGTGACGCTGGCGCTGCCCACGTTCACCATCGCCAGCGAACCGGCGGCGGCGGGCTGCACGTCGTACGGCACACCGGCCTTGGTCAGCGCAGCGGTAGCCACGTCGCAGGAGCTGGTGAACTTGCGCAGACCGACCGGATCGAACTGGAAGGAGCAGGTAGCAGGGTCAGCCACGACCAGCGCCGGCGAGGAAGAACGGGCTTCTTCGATGGCCGGGTTGGCGAAGTGGGTCAGGCCCTTGAAGATCGGAATGTAGGTCACCGCCGCCAGCAGACAGCCGGCCAGGATGATCTTCTTGCGACCGATGCGATCGGACAGCCAGCCGAAGAAGATGAAGAACGGCGTACCCAGTGCCAGTGCAGCGGCAATCAGCAGGTAGGACGTGGTGGCGTCGACCTTGAGCATGCTGCTCAGGAAGAACAGCGCATAGAACTGACCGCCGTACCACACCACCGCCTGGCCGGCCGCCGCACCCAGCAGGACCAGCAGCATCAGCTTGAGGTTGCCGCCCTTGAGGCTGTCACGGAACGGGGTCTTGGAGCCCTTGCCTTCGGCCTTCATCTGCTGGAACAGCGGCGACTCGCTCAGCTGCAGGCGGATCCACACCGAAATGCCGAGCAGGATGATCGAGACCAGGAACGGAATGCGCCAGCCCCAGGCTTCGAAAGCTTCATTGCCCAGCGCGTAACGGCAGGCCAGGATGATCAGCAGCGACAGGAACAGGCCCAGCGTGGCGGTGCACTGGATGAAGCTGGTGTACAGACCGCGCTTGTCGTCCGGCGCATGCTCGGCCACGTAAGTGGCGGCACCGCCGTATTCGCCGCCCATCGCCAGGCCCTGGGCCAGACGCAGGATGATCAGGATCACCGGTGCGGCGAAGCCGATCGAGGCGTAGTTGGGCAGCACACCGACCAGGAAGGTCGAGATGCCCATGATCAGAATGGTGACCAGGAAGGTGTACTTGCGGCCGATGCGGTCGCCGAGGCTGCCGAAGAATGCCGCGCCGAACGGACGCACGAAGAAGCCGGCAGCGAAGGCCAACAGGGCGAAGATCATGCCCGTGGTTTCGTTGACGCCACTGAAGAACTGCTTGGCGATGATCGCGGCAAGCGAACCATAAAGGAAGAAGTCATACCACTCGAACACCGTGCCGAGGCTCGATGCAAAAATGACTTTCTTGTGGCCCTTGGTCAGGGTCCCCGCTGGATCGTGCGCGGTACTTGATGTGCTGGACATGAGACGCTTCCCCTCCGAAGCATGGTGGTGTGCCGACGTTACGCCGGCACGTTTGTGTAGTGCCGGGTTCTACCCGGCAAATTTCTCAGAAGCTGTACTTGGTGGTGAACTGCACGCGGTTGATGTCGCCCTTGCGGCCGTCTTCAATCTCACGCACGCCATACATGTACTCCGCACCGATATCGACCTTGGGCATCGGCGTGTAGAAGATGTTGCCGCGGATGCTCTGCACGCTCTTGGTCACCAGCGGGCCGAGGGTGCCGTCGTTGTCGTAGTCGCTGCGGGCGTAGATCAGGTTGGTGCGCAGCTTCGGGGTGAAGGCATGCCGCCAACCGACATAACCGGCCAGCACGCCCGTGGGGTTGAGTTCGTCGCGCGCCACGTCGTAGGCGGTATCTGCGGTGACGCCCAGACCGACGTAGCGGGCAATGCCTTCGCCGCCGCTGATCTGGTAATGCAGGGTGTCGCTGTCGGCCATCACCCACTTGCCGCCCAGGGTCAAGCCGCCGCCGATCTTGTCGGCGTCCGCGCCGCTGGCCTGGTTGTCCACTTTCAGCTGGCGCACGATGGCACCGACACCGAAGGTGCCCCAGTCGCCCTTCCAGCCATAACGCGCGGTCAGGTCCGGCAGGCTGCCACGGTCGGAATTGCTGGCCGCATTGGTCCACGCGCCGGTTGCCGGATTGCGGGTGCCGGTCAGTACCGTGGTTTCCGGATTTTCCAGCGCGATGCTGAAGCCACCGTTGGTGTAGCGGATCTGGGTCTGGCGCACGAACAGCACGCCGTCGGTGGGACCGACGAAGTCTGCCGCTTCCGGCAGCGAGGCCGCGTCCATGAAGTTCGACCAGGTCTGACCGGCCAGCCACTTGTTCCAGTACATGTAGGCGTGGCGCAGGGTCACGCCGTAGGTATTGGTCGCGGTCTGGTTGCCCAGCGAGTTGCCGAAGAAGTCCATTTCGAAGAACGCACCGGCCTTGTTGCCCGATTCGCTCACGTTGTCGATGCCCAGGTTGAAGCGCGAGAACTTGGCGTGGGCGTTGAAGTCCACGTCGGACTTCTCGCCGCTGCCGCCGGCACCAGCGACCGGGGTCTGGCCGGGCAGGTACAGCGCGCGACCGGTGGCGTCGTCGGCGAGCTGGCCGTCGCCGGTCTGGGTGGAAAGAAAGTCGGCCTTGATGAAGCCGCCGATCTTGACCGTGGTGCCCGGTGCAGCGCCCGGGGTGATGGTGGTGACCTGGATCGGCTGCTTGCCGGCCGGCACCGCCGGCTTCTGCTCGGCCTTCACCGTGCGTACGGCGGTGACGTCCTGCTGGGTCTGGGTGATCTGCGTCTGCTGCTGTTGCTGCGAAGACAGCAGCAGCTGCACCTGGCGTTCCAGTTCAGCGACGCGCGCCTCCAGTGCCTGCTCTTTGGCGGTCTGCGCGAACGCCATGCCGGGCGCAACCAGGGCGACCAGCAAGCAGGTCGCCAGGGGTTTGCGCACGGTCTTCAACATACGGGTACTCATGTTGCCCTCTCTCCCGGGTGGCAAAGTGATCGCCGCGTGTGGGGTCACGGTCGAGCCGAGCGTGCGGCCGGCTGACGCACCCTGGCTATTCGCCATTGGTCGAACCCGCCCCGGTCACGACCAACGGTCGTGACCTGGCGGGATCTGTTTCAGCGCCGCACGAGCGCGTCCCCGGAGCGGTAGGTGCCGACCGTTGGTCGGCACACCGGCAGAGCGCTTCGACCAAGGTCTAACCACGCATCCACCCCGGTGCCAGGTGGATGCGGCAAACTGACGGGGAACATTCGCGGGTTATGCTGCAAACGCACAACCCAAGTCCACGTGCAAGTGAGGGTGCCATGGCTGATCTTTACCCCGTCAAGGCGGACGTTGCCGCCAAGGCGCGCATTGACAAGAACACCTACCAGCAGCTCTACAAAGAGTCGGTGGAAAACCCGGACGCGTTCTGGGGCAAGGCCGCGCAGCGGCTGGACTGGTACACCGCGCCCAAGACGATCAAGAACGTCAGCTACCAGCTGGACGATTTCCGCATCAAGTGGTTCGAAGATGGCGAGCTCAACGCCAGCGTGAACTGCCTGGACCGGCATCTGGACGCGCGCGGCGACAAGATCGCGCTGCTGTTCGAACCGGACAGCCCCGACGCACCGGCCAAGGGCGTGACCTACCGCGAGCTGTACGAGCGCACCTGCCGCCTGGCCAACGCGCTGCGCAGCCTCGGGGTCAAGAAGGGCGACCGGGTCACCATCTACCTGCCGATGATCGTCGATGCCGCTGTCGCCATGCTGGCCTGCGCGCGCATCGGCGCGGTCCACTCGGTGGTGTTTGGCGGCTTTGCGCCGAACTCGATTGCCGACCGCGTGATCGACTGCGGCAGCAAGCTGATCATCACCGCCGACGAAGGTCTGCGCGGCGGCCGCAAGATCCCGCTGAAGGCCAACGTCGATGCGGCGCTGAAGATTCCGGGCACCACCACGGTGGAAACCGTGCTGGTGGTCCGCCATACCGGCGGCGCGGTGGACATGCAGGCTCCGCGCGACCGCTGGTTCCACGATGTGGTCGATCCGCAGCCGGCACAGTGCGAGCCGGAGCGCATGAACGCGGAAGATCCGCTGTTCATCCTGTACACCTCCGGTTCCACCGGCAAGCCGAAGGGTGTGCTGCACACCACCGGTGGCTACCTGCTGTACGCGGCCTACACGCACGAGTCGGTGTTCGACCTGCGCGAGGACGACATCTACTGGTGCACCGCCGACGTCGGCTGGGTCACTGGTCACAGCTACATCGTGTACGGTCCGCTGGCCAACGGTGCGACCTCGCTGATGTTCGAGGGCGTGCCGAACTACCCGGACACCTCGCGCTTCTGGCAGGTCATCGACAAGCACCAGGTGACCATCTTCTACACCGCCCCGACCGCGATCCGTGCGTTGATGCGCGAAGGCGAAGCGCCGGTGAAGCGCACCTCGCGCAGCTCGCTGCGCCTGCTGGGCAGCGTGGGCGAGCCGATCAATCCGGAAGCCTGGCGCTGGTACTACGAAGTGGTCGGCGACAGCCGCTGCCCGATCGTGGACACCTGGTGGCAGACTGAAACCGGCGGCATCCTGATTTCGCCGTTGCCCGGTGCCATCGACCTCAAGCCGGGCTCGGCCACGCTGCCGTTCTTCGGCGTGCAGCCGGCACTGGTGAATGCCGAGGGTGAGATCCAGGAAGGGGCCACTGAAGGCAACCTGATCATCCGCGATTCGTGGCCGGGGCAGATGCGCAGCGTCTACGGCGATCACCAGCGTTTCATCGACACCTACTTCCGCACCTATCCCGGCAGTTACTTCACCGGTGACGGCTGCCGTCGCGACGAGGATGGCTACTACTGGATCACCGGCCGCGTCGACGACGTGATCAATGTCTCCGGCCACCGCATCGGCACCGCCGAAGTGGAAAGCGCACTGGTCTCGCACCCGAAGGTCGCCGAAGCAGCCGTGGTTGGCTTCCCGCACGACATCAAGGGCCAGGGCATCTACGCCTATGTGACCCTGGTCGCCGACGAAGCCCCCAGCGACGAACTGCACAAGGAACTGGTGGCGTGGGTGCGCAAGGAGATCGGCCCGATTGCCGCGCCCGATCACCTGCAGTGGGCCCCGGGCCTGCCGAAGACGCGCTCGGGCAAGATCATGCGCCGCATTCTGCGCAAGATCGCCGAGAACGCACCGGACCAGCTTGGCGACACCTCGACCCTGGCCGATCCGTCGGTGGTGGCGTCGCTGGTGGAAGAACGCAAGGTCAAGTGAGACAGGCTCCCCCACATGCCTACCTTGTTGATTGCCGATGACCACCCGCTGTTCCGCGAAGCCCTGCGCGGCGCGGTGCAGCGGGTGATTCCCGGCGTTGAACTGTACGAAGCCGACAGCGTGGAAGCGCTGTACCACCTGGCTGACGAACACAACGATGCCGACCTGGTCCTGATGGATCTGAACATGCCCGGCGCGCAGGGCTTCAATGCGCTGGTGCATATGCGCGCCCTGCATCCGCACCTGCCGGTGGTGGTGGTGTCCGCGCGCGAAGAGCCCACCGTCATGCGGCGGGCGTTGGACCACGGCGCATTCGGCTTCATTCCGAAGTCGGCCGATTCGGACACGATCGGCCACGCGCTGGGGACCATTCTGGATGGCGAAACCTGGGCTCCACCGGAAGCGCACAGCGTGCCGGAGACCGAGCACGAGGAACGCCTGGTCGGGCAGCGCCTGCGTGAGCTCACCCCGCAGCAGTTCCGCGTGCTGCAGATGCTGGGCGCAGGGCGGTTGAACAAGCAGATTGCGTACGATCTGAATGTCTCCGAAGCCACGATCAAGGCGCATGTGACCGCGATTCTGCGCAAGCTGGGGGTGACCAACCGTACCCAGGCGGTGCTGATGGCCGGCAAGCTGACCCTGGATGACGAGCCGCTGGTGCTGCCGCCGGAAGAAGATTGACGTAGAGCGGGGCTTGCCCCGCTGCTTTTCCGGGCGATGTTGGTTGTGCGTGGTTGCCGGGCATGGCCCGGCACTACGTCGGGCGATGGTGCATTTGCTTGGTTGCCGGCCAGCGGTCGGCGATACCGATATAGCCGCGGCTATGTATTCCAGCATGCCCTGCGCAATTCGCCCGTTTCGGCGTTGATCGCGGGTGCCGGTGCTAAGCTTCGCATCCCCTTGGGGAGTAGCCTGTTTCCTGTGAAGGAAGCGCCCGTATCAACATGCTCGGCCAGTGCGCCGTGGTGCGGGCAGCCTGTGATGGCTGGCGAGACCAGCGGTCCGCGTGCGCAACGTCAGGTTGGGCGCGAACGTGGACCGTTGTCCGTCTCATGCCCGACCTGCCACGTGCCCCGATGTCCCCCGTTTCGATGTTGTTGATCGGCTTTGCCATGTCCACCGATGCCTTCGCCGCGGCGATCGGCAAAGGTGCGGCGATGCGCAGGCCGCGGTTTGTCGATGCCCTGCGTGCCGGCCTGATCTTTGGTGTGATCGAGGCGGTCACCCCGGTGATCGGCTGGTTGCTGGGTCGTGCCGCATCGTCCCATGTGGAAGCGTTCGACCACTGGATTGCCTTCGTGCTCCTGGGTGCGCTGGGCGTGCACATGATCATCAACGGGGTGAAACCCGATGGCGACGACGCCGACGAAGACCCGGACAAGCACCACGGTTTCTGGCACCTGGCGGTGACCGGCTTCGCCACCAGCATCGACGCGATGGCGGTCGGCGTCGGTCTGGCCTTCCTGAACGTACATATCGGGGTGATGGCGGCGGTGATCGGGCTGTGTACGTTGGTCATGGTGACCGCCGGGATCATGCTCGGCCGGGCGCTGGGCCAGTTGGTCGGCAAGCGCGCCGAGATCGTGGGTGGGGTGATTCTGATCATCGTCGGCGCGACGATTCTGTATGAGCATTTGAGCGCCTCAGCCGGTTAACGGCGCGGACCGTGCGGGTCGACGATGTCCACCAGCTCATGCCCGCCGGGAATTCGCCGATGCAGCAGGCGCCACACGTTGCGCCCCGGACAGCGGCGTCCGTCCATGTGGATGTCGCTGGCCAGATACTCCGCCCCCTGAAAGTGGATCAGGTGACCGCGCGGGCGACCAGCGGCCAGGTCCTGTTCGATCCTTTCAAGCTCGCGCAGGGTCCGGCTGCCGCACGGGAGCGCGGCCAGCTTGGCGCGCAGCAATGGCCCGCGCCGCAGC
>NZ_RHPP01000059.1:0-19151 GCF_003935715.1 Stenotrophomonas sp. 278
GGGGGGGGCGCGCAGTGGTGAAAACGCCACCGCACCGGGGCGCCCCCGACCAAATGATGGCCCACCCCGACCCGCCGGGCGCCCCGGGCGGCGCCGGCCCCCCCGCCAACAGCAGCCGGGCAAGCCCGGCTCTACGGTGATGGCAAGATCGGCGCTTCACCGGCATTACAGTTCGCGCGCGCGCTGCCGCTACCTCCAAGGACCTGACGCCACGCCTTCGAGGACCGACATCGCATGCACCCGGGCACCAGCGATACCACTAACGACACTGCCGCGAACGGCGTGGCGCTGCCCCCGGCCGACGTGCTGCTCGATGATCACTCCTCGCCGGACACGCTGGGCAGTGAAGCGGACGCACCGTCGCCTGGCTCCGCCCTGTACCGCCTTCCGCTGATTTCGGTGCCGGACAACGTGCTGCTCAAGGCGGCCGTGCAGAAGCTGGTGGAACAGAAGGCGCAGCTGGACCGGCTGGCCCGCAATCCAGCCCTGGCCGGCCTGCTGCCGAGCGAGTGGCAAGGCACCGGTAACCGTGGCGTGGACCTGCAGGCGTTCATGCTCTCTGTGCTGCCCTATCTGCACAACACCGCCACCGCCGACACCCAGCCGGCGCGATTGCCGCTCAAGCATGTGATCGGCGACAGCGGCCGCTGGGAACACGCCGATGTGGCCGAACCCAAGTCGCTGGCGTTCTTCCTGGCCAGCGATGACCGCGCCAGCGCCGGGGCCAGGGATCCGGCCGTGGCCTATCTGGTCGCCGCGCTGGGACTGGCTTGGGCGCATGAAGGCCGCACCCGCCCCGGCTTCCTGCGACAGATGGGCTACGACAGCATGGCCGCGCGCGTGCACGTGCTGCCGTACCCGGAGCCGGGTGAGTTGGCGCTGTACAGCGTGGTGGTGCATGGCACCGCACAGACCTGGTGCGTGCTCGGCCGGCGCAAGCTGCGCCCGTTGCTGGCTCCGTGGCTGAGCGTGCCGCTGCTCACGGCTTATGGCGTGTCCGCGCCGACCGCATGGCCGGCGTCCTATCCGCCGGTGGACGAAGTGGCGCAGATGCTGGCCGCCGTGCGCCAAGGGAAGGGACCGGTGGAAGTCGACCTGGTCCAGGCCGCCGCGAAGGTCGCCGACGATGCCTCCGGCGAAGCCTGGATGCCCGTCAGCCTGCTCCAGGTCGGCACCTGGGTGCCGCGCTGGCGCTACTTCATGGCCACCTTCATCGGCCTGCCGTCGGCCATCCTGGTGATCGCCGCGCTGGCATTGCCCAACGCCGTCGAAGCGGCCGCTGTGGCCGCCTCACTGGGTCTGGCCGCCGGCGCGATCGGGGCCTTGGCCGCGCCGTGGGTGCACGCGCGGAAGAAGCATTTGAGGTGATCACCCCTCATCCATCCGCTGCAGGCCGTCCCCGGCCAGCCGCAGGATCAGCTTCTCCAGCAGCTGCTCCTCCTCCTCGCTCAGTACCGACATCAGCTTGCGGGTGATCTCGATCACCAGCGGGGCGATGGTCTCGTACACCTCGAAGCCGGCGGCCGAAAGCGCCAACACCGAACGCCGACGGTCGTCACCGTGGGTTTCACGCTTGATGAAGCCCCGCTCCAGCAGTCTGGCCACGGCGCGGCTGACCGCTACCTTGTCCATCGCGGTGCGGTCGGAGACCTCGCTGGCCGACGAGCCCGGGTATAACGCCAGAATGGTGATCACGCGCCATTCCGGGATCGCCAGGCCGTAGCGGTCGCCGTACAGCTTGGCGATGTTGCCGCTGACCCGGTTGGACAGGACGCTGAGCCGATAAGGCAGGAACTGCTCAAGGTCGAGCAGGGCGTGCGAGGCGCGGATGCGCTGGCTGGCGGGATCGGGCGGATTCATGCTGCAGTGCACCTTGATGGTGGTTTCATATGAAACTATAAACCTTCATTCCGGACTCCGCATTCTCGCGGGTCTGCCTTCCGCCCGTCATCTGGTTTTTTCAGAGCGGGCCAGTTTTGGAGCCACGTCATGAGCAGCCAGCCCAGCACCGCCACTCACGCCCCCAACCCGGGCATGCAGGTGACCACCTTCGAAAACCCGATGGGAATCGACGGTTTCGAGTTCGTTGAATTCGCAGCGCCCGCAGGACGTGGTGCCGAGCTGCACGGCTATTTCCGCAGGATGGGCTTCACCGCGGTGCTGCGGCACAAGCAGCGCGCCATCACGGTGTACCGCCAGGGCGACGTGAACTTCCTGGTCAACGAAGACCCGGACTCGTTTGCCGCTGATTTCGCCGCCAAGCATGGACCGTGCGCCTGTGGTTTCGCCATCCGCTTCCAGAAGCCGGGTGAGCAGGTGTTCCAGATGGCGCTGGGCAACGGGGCCGAAGCCATCGACTTCAAGCCGGAGTCCAAGGCGGTGCCGGCACCGGTGATCAAGGGCATCGGCGACTGCATGCTCTACCTGGTGGACCGTTACGGTGCCAACGGCAGCATGTTCGACACCGACTACGCGCCCATCGAGGGCGTGGATCAGCATCCGGTCGGCTTCGGCCTGACCTTCATCGACCACCTCACCCACAACCTGTACTTCGGCAACATGCAGCAGTGGTCGGACTACTACGAGCGCCTGTTCAACTTCCGCGAGATCCGCTACTTCGACATCAAGGGCCTGAAGACCGGCCTGGTGTCCAAGGCCATGACCGCACCGGACGGCATCGTGCGGATTCCGCTGAATGAGTCGTCCGACCCGAAGAGCCAGATCAACGAATACCTGGATGCGTACAAGGGCGAAGGCATCCAGCACATCGCGTGCTTTACCGAAAACATCTACGACACTGTCGAAGCCATGCGCGCGCAGGGCGTCGAGTTCCTGGACACGCCGGATACCTACTTCGACGTGATCGACCAGCGCGTCCCCAACCACGGCGAAGACGTGGCACGTCTGGCGAAGAACAAGATCCTGATCGACGCCGATCCGGAAACCAAGCAGCGCAAGCTGCTGCAGATCTTCACCCAGAACTGCATCGGCCCGATCTTCTTCGAGATCATCCAGCGCAAGGGCAATGAAGGCTTCGGCGAAGGCAACTTCACCGCATTGTTCGAGAGCATCGAGCGCGACCAGATCAAGCGCGGCGTGCTGTAACGTCACACCTTGTGCCCGGATCCACTCCGGACCCCGTAGAGCCGGGCTCTGCCCGGCTGCTTCCTGGAAACCGACCATGCCCACCCTTGCCTCCCGCGGCTACCAGACCGGATTCGGCAACGAGTTCGCCACCGAAGCCCTGCCGGACACCCTGCCGGTCGGACGCAACTCGCCGCAGCGCGTGGCGCGTGGCCTGTATGCCGAGCAGCTGTCAGGCACCGCGTTCACCGCTCCGCGCGGCAGCAACCGGCGCAGCTGGGTTTACCGGATCCGTCCGGCCGTGACCCACGGCGAATTCGTGCCCTATGCGCAGCCGCATCTGCACAGTGACTTCGCCCACGGCGCGGTGTCGCCCAACCAGCTGCGCTGGGACCCGCTGCCGCTACCCGGCGTGCCCACCGACTTTGTCGACGGGCTGTTCACCATGGGTGGCAACGGCGCACCGGACGCGCACCATGGCGTGGGAATTCACCTGTACGCGGCCAACACCGACATGCAGGGGCGGTACTTCTACAACGCCGACGGCGAACTGCTGATCGTGCCGCAGCTGGGCCGGTTGCGACTGCTCAGCGAGTTCGGGGTGATCGAGGTCGAGCCGCAGCAGATCGCGGTGATGCCGCGTGGCGTGCGCTTCCGGGTGGAGCTGCCGGATGGAGAAGCCCGTGGCTATGTCTGCGAAAACTTCGGCGCGCTGCTGAAGCTGCCAGACCTGGGGCCGATCGGCTCCAATGGCCTGGCCAATCCGCGCGATTTCGAAACCCCGCACGCCGCGTTTGAGGACGTGGAAGGAGCGTTCGAACTGATCGCCAAGTTCCAGGGCCAGCTGTGGCGTGCGGATATCGACCACTCGCCGCTGGACGTGGTCGCGTGGCATGGCAACTACGCGCCGTACCGTTACGACCTGCGCCGCTTCAACACCATCGGCTCGATCAGCCACGACCACCCGGATCCGTCGATCTTCCTGGTGCTGCATTCGCCCAGCGATACGCCAGGAACCAGCAACATGGACTTCGCGATCTTCCCGCCGCGCTGGCTGGTGGCGCAGGACACGTTCCGTCCGCCGTGGTTCCACCGCAACATCGCCAGTGAGTTCATGGGCCTGATCCACGGAGCCTATGACGCCAAGGCCGAAGGCTTCGTCCCCGGCGGCGCGTCATTGCACAACTGCATGAGCGGGCATGGGCCGGATGCGGCCACCTTTGAAAAGGCCTCGGCAGCGGATCTGAGCAGGCCGGACGTGATCAAGGACACCATGGCCTTCATGTTTGAAACGCGCGGGGTGATTCGACCGACCGCGCAGGCCATGGATGCGGCGCACCGCCAGCGCGGCTATCAGCAGTGCTGGCAGGGGCTGAGGAAGCATTTCGGCGGGTGACGTTGAGCCAAAGCAGCCGGGCAAGCCCGGCTCTACAACGCGTCGCAGTGCTCAAGCGGCAGCGCTTCAAGCACACGTACCCGGACACGTTGGGAATAGCCCTCCGAGGTCATCCCCGGCAGCGCTTCCAACGCCGTCCGCAGGCTGGTCACCACGTCGCCCTCGGCCCGCGCCATCTGCAGATCCCGGTACAACGCCGCCGCCTGCGGATTGCGCTGCAGTTCCAGAATACCCAGCAGATAGATCCGCGCCGCCACCAGCGAGCGGCGCCGCTCCGGTGCCGGCTCTGCTGCAGCGGGGCTCGTCGTTGCCGCTGGGGCAGGCACCGCCGCAACCACCGGCTCCGGCACAGAAACCAGATACCCGGCCTGGATCAGCTGGATCACCATCGCCGGAGCTTCCGGGCCGATCAACGCGGTCAGCTGAGCAATGTCGCGCTGGCCATCACACATGATCAGCAGCCGCCGCTGACGCATGTCCAGCGGCGCGCGGTGGGCCTGGAGGGCGTCGCGGGCGAGATCGGTCTTGCGCGGTTGCATGGGGAGAGGGGTCGAGGCGGTGCACGCCGAGCCTGAACGGGGCAAGTAAAAGCGTGATGACAGTCGGACCCTTGCATGCACCCGCTGCACGCGTGAAGGACTACGCTGCCGGCACTGAACACAGGAGGGAGAGGTCATGAAACAGCTGGGAGGCGTGCTCGCCATCTCGATCATGTTGTCCCTGGCAGCGTGTGATCGCCGGCCGCCAGCGGTCGTCCCCGCCGATGAAGCGCGACCCGCCGCCGCGGGTGAACCGGCAGCGCCCGTGCCCATGCCCGCCACGGCAGGCGGAACGGATACCGCCGGCGGACCCGCACGGCTGGATGGCTACGGCGCGGCCACCCTCGGAGCGACGCTGGACGCGCTGAAGACCGCGTGGAACGAACCACTGCAGGGGGACGTGCCGGACGACTACTGCCATGCGCTGCGCCCCCAAGGGGCCCAGGCCGACGATGTGATCTTCATGGTGGAGGGGCGCAAGCTGGTGCGCTATGACGTGCGCAACGACCGCATCACCGCCCCGGGCGGCGGCAAGGTCGGCATGACCCTGGGCGAACTCCAGGCGCTGTATCCCGAACGCGCCGACCTCACCCCCCACAAGTACGAGCAGAATGGCCACAACCTGCGCGTTCGGCCGGCCAGCGAAGGTGGCGCGATCCTGAACTTCGAGATCGGGGATAGCGGCACCGTGACCGCGTGGCGGGTCGGGCAGACTCCACAGGTGGACTACGTGGAAGGCTGCAGTTGAGGTAGCGTAGGGGCGAAGAGGGTGCCCGGCCGGGCACCCGGGACCGCCGGATCCTGGTCCGGCGGTATTTCGGATGCCGGGAGACCGGCATCCAGGGGAGGCTCTGATGATTGCTGCTGCCGTCTGGTTTTTACTGGGCCTGGTGCTGTTGGCGCTGGGTGGGGATTCGATCGTCAAGGCCGCCTCCGGGCTGGCCCAGCGATTTGGCGCGTCGCCCTTCGTGGCGGGCCTGCTGCTGGTGGCGTTCGGCACCTCCCTGCCGGAACTGGTGGTCAACGTGCGTGCGTTCGCGGTGGGGGCCGAGGAACTGGCCCTCGGCAACGCGGTGGGCAGCAACATCGTCAATGTCGGCCTGACCCTGGGACTGGCCGCGCTGGCGGCACCGATGCTGGTGCGTGCGCGCCTGCTATCGCCGCTGCTGGTATTGCTGGCGGTCGCCAGCCTGGCGGTGATCGTGTTCGGGCTGGACGGAGTCATCGCGCGCTGGGAAGGCGGCGTGCTGCTGCTCGGCTTCGTCGGCGTGCTGGGCTTCCTGCTGCGTGCCGCGCGGCGGGAAGCCGAACCCGTGCGCGAGGCGATCGCCGGCTATGCGATGACCCGCACCGGACTGTTCCTCAACGGGCTGCGGGTGCTGTTCGCCGGGGTGGCGCTGTACTACGGCGCGCGCTGGATCGTCGACGCCGCGCCGGTGCTGGGGGCAGGCCTGGGCTGGTCACCGCTGCTGGTCGGCCTGCTGCCGGTGGCCATCGGCACTGCGTTGCCGGAGGTGGCCGCAGCCATTGCGGCCGCGCGGCGCGGCCAAGGCGACATGGTGCTGGGCCACGTGATCGGCTCCAGCCTGTTCAACCTGCTGGTGGTGGTAGGTGGCATGGCCGCGCTGCGCCCGATCGCGCTGCCGGAGTCGTTCGTGAAGCTGGAGCTGCCGGCGGCGATTGCCTTCGTGCTGGTGCTGTACCCGATGCTGCGCGGGGACCTGACCCTGAGCCGCCGCGAGGGCGGGATTCTGCTGCTGGCGTTCGTGGGCTGGGTGGTGCTGGAGTTGGCGTTGATCGCCGGCTGACCTCTGCACGAAAGCCCCTGCCGGATACCCGTAGAGCCACGCCCTGCGTGGCTTCGCGGTGCCTGACATGGCCGAAGCCACGCAGGGCGTGGCTCTACGACGATTGTTCCTGGGCCGGGTTGGTGTTGCGGTCGTCGGCCATGTCGCGCGGCTCCGGCGGCGGCAGCTGCTCTTCTTCCGCCTTGTCGTTGCCCGGCAGGCTCGGGCGCTTTTCCATCATCAATGACAGCGCCGCCTTGGCCATCATGTGGGCGCTGATCGGCGCGGTGATGAACAGGAAGGCGGTGATCAGCAGTTCGCGCGGTTGCGGGTCTTCGCCCAGGAAGATGTGATACGCCACCGAGCTGGCCAGTACGCAGCCAACGCCCAGCGTGCTGGCCTTGGTCGGCGCGTGCAGGCGCTTGAAGAACGTGGACAGCTTCATCAGGCCAAGCGCACCGACCAGAATGAAGAAGCAGCCGAACAGCAGCAGCAGCGACAGCAGGATCTGGATGAAGGTGATCATTCGACGATGTCCCGGCGCAGGACGAACTTGCTCAGCACCACCGTGCTGCCAAAGCCGAGCATGGCGATCACCAGCGCCGCTTCGAAATACACCGCCGAATTGAGGTACATGCCGAACAGCATGAGCTCGGCAATGGCGGTCACTGACAGGGTATCCAGCGCGAGAATCCGGTCGGGCACGGTGGGGCCGCGCAGCAGGCGCCAGGTGGCCAGCAGCATGGCCAGTCCAACCACGTGCATGCACACCACCAGCGTGGTCTGGATGAACACATATCCGGTCATGGGAAGATCTCCATCAGCGGGGCTTCGTAACGGGTTTTGATCTGTCGGATCAGTTCCTCCGGATCATCCAGGTGCAGCACGTGCACCAGCAGGTAACGACGATCGTCGGACAGCGCCGCTGACACCGTGCCCGGGGTCAGCGTGATCATGCTGGTCAGCGCGGCAATACCATGGATGTTGGCGATGTCCAGCGGCAGCCAGATGAAGCCCGGATGGATCCTGCGTTCCGGCCCGAGGACCTGGATCGCCACGCGGATGTTGGACACCAGAATGTCCCACAAGGTGACGAGGACCAGCTTTGGGATCGGCCGCAGCGAACCGATGCGGGCGAACTCGCGGTCAAGCCGGGCTGCGAACAGCGGCACCACCACGCCCAGTACCATTCCAAGCAGGATCTGGCCCAGCGTGAAGCTGTCGGACATCAGCACCCAGAACGCGAGCACGGTCACGCTGAGCATCGGCGCGGGAATCAGGCGGCGGAACAACGGGCGGCGGCGGGTCATGGGCGACGGATCTCCGGCGTGGTCGCGCGCAGTTCGCCCACGTAGTCCTGCGGCTGCAGCAACTGGGCGGCCATGGCGTCGGTGTGGCGCATCAGCGGGTTGGCGAACAGCACCATGCCGATGCCATAGACCAGCAGCAGACTGGCCGCGAACAGTTCCACGGTGCGGGTGGGGGCCTTGCGTGGGACCGGCGCGCCTTCTTCGGCGACCGGTACCCGCCAGAACAGCCGCACGCCGCCACGGGTGATGCCGACGATCACCATCAGGCTGCTGATCAGCACCGCGCTCCACACCAGCCCGGTGTACTGCGCGGGCACGCCGCCCAGCAGTGCGGCCTTGGCCAGGAAGCCGGACAGCGGCGGCAGGCCGGCGACCGACACCGCCGCAATCAGGAACAGCACGGCCGGGGTCTGCTTGCCCGGCATCGGTGCCACCACTTCCTTGCGGTCGCTGGCTCCGCCGCGACGACGGCGGATCAGGTCGGCGATCAGGAACAGCGCGGCCGCCACGAAGGTGCTGTGCGGCAGGTAGTACAAGCCGGCAGACAGTACCTGCGGAGTGCGGATGGCGAAGGCGATGAACAGTGTGGCTGCCGACACCACCACCAGATAGGAAATCAGCACGCGCAGACGTGCAGCGGCCAGCACGCCCAGACCGCCGATGACCAGCGTGGCCACACCGGCCCACAGCAGCCACTGGCCGCCATACCCGGCCATGGGGCCGGCGTTCTCGCCAAACCACAGCGAGCTCACCCGCAGCAGGGCGTACAGCCCGACCTTGGTCATGATCGCAAACAGCGCGGCCACTGCCGCGGGTGCGCGCGCATAGGCTTCCGGCAGCCACAGGTACAGCGGCATCAGCGCGGCCTTGCTGCAGAACACCAGCAGCAGCAGGCCCAGCGTGGCCTTGGTCAGGGTCAGATGGCTGGCCGGGACTTCGGCGATGCGCTGCGAAAGCTCGGCCATGTTCAGCGAGCCCAGCGTGGCATACAGCAGGCCCAGTGCGATCAGGAACAGGGTCGAGGCGGTGACGTTGAACACCACGTAATGCAGGCCGATGCGCATGCGCAGGCCCCGCCCGCCGCTGAGCAGCAACCCGTACGAGGCAATCAGCATCACCTCGAAGAAAACGAACAGATTGAAGATGTCGCCGGTGAGGAAGGCACCGTTCAAGCCGACCAGCTGGAACTGGAACAGGGCATGGAAGTGCGGCGCGCGCCGGTCCCAGCCCGAACAGGCATGCAGCAGGCAGGCAATGGCCAGCAGCAGTGTGGTCAACAGCATCCAGCTGGACAAGCGGTCGGCCACCAGCGCGATGCCCAGGCGTGACGGCCAGTCACCCAGCAGGTAGACGGCTATGCTGCCATCCGCCGTGCGTGAGAACAGCAGCGCCACCGCGGCCGCCAGCGCCGCCATCGTGGTCCAGGCAACGCTGCGCTGCACCTTGGGGCCGTAACGACGGTGCTCGACGAACAGCGACAGCGCCGCGCCGATCAGGGGAATCAGGATGGGCAGGATCACCACATGGTTCATGCGCCGCCCTCCCGGCCCGGCGCGGTGTCCGGAGCAGGCTCTTCTTCGTGCGCGTCCACATGGTCACTGTGGTTGTCGCTGCGGCTGCGCATGGCCAGCACGATGCTCACCGCGGTCATCGCAAAGGCAATGACAATGGCGGTGAGCACCAGGGCCTGCGGCAGCGGGTCGGTGTAGTTGCCCAGGTTCGAGGCCACACCTTCCTTCAGCACCGGGGCCTTGCCGCTGACCAGCCGGCCACCGGCGAAGATCAGCAGGTTGGTTGCGTAGGACAGGAAGGTCATGCCCAGAATCACGTCGAAGCTGCGCGCGCGCAGCAGCAGGTAGACGCCGATCGTGGCCAGTACGCCGATTGCGGTTGCCAGGGCCAGTTCCATCAGTGCATCTCCCCGGTCAGAGCCGAACGGCGGTTGGGATCGATCTCGCCCTTGCGGGCGTTGCGGGTGCGGTGCGGCTTGATCGTGCCCATCATTGACAGCATCAGCATCGCGCCACCGAACACCACCAGGTAGACGCCGGTATCAAAGCCGATCGCGCTGGCCAGCGGTACTGTGCCAATGAGCGGCAGCTCCAGATCGATATGGCCGCTGGTGAGGAATGGCACCCCGAACAGCATCGAGGCGCAGCCGCTGACAATCGCAATGAGCAGGCCGACGCCGATGCAGCGGATGTAGTCGAAGCCGAAGCGCGACTCCACGGATTCGGTGCCCTGGATCACGTACTGGATCAGCAATGGCACTGCCAGCACCAGGCCGGCGATGAATCCGCCGCCCGGCGCGTTGTGGCCGCGCAGGAACAGGAAGATCGAGACGGTGAGGGTGAGCGGGAACATGATCTGGGCCAGATCGGCTGGTACCGGCAGTTTGATCGGCGGACCCGGCATGATCTGTTCGGGGGCCATGCGCGAACGTCGCAGCAGGGCATGCACCACCAGTGCGGCGATGCCGAACACGGTGATCTCGCCGAAGGTATCAAAGCCGCGGAAGTCCACCAGGATCACGTTGACCACGTTCTCGCCGTAGGCCTCGGGCAGGGCGCGGGCCAGCATTTCGCCGGCCATGGTGTTGGGCGGCAGGGTCATCGCACTGTAGGCCATGGCCCCCAGGCCACCGCCGGCGACCACGGCGATGAGCGCGTCGCGGCGCTTGCGCCAGCGCGACTTTTCCGGGGGCGACTGCGCCGGCAGGTAGTTCATGCCCAGCAGCATCAACACCAGGGTGACCATTTCCACCAGCAGCTGGGTCAAGGCCAGGTCGGGCGCGGACAGGAATACGAAGGTGAGCGACACCATCAGCCCGACTCCGCCGACCACCAGCACCGCCAGCAGGCGCTGCCGGTAAACAAACAGCGCACCGAACGAGCAGACCACGATCACCGCCCAGAGCACCCAGCCGAGCAGCGGAATCGGCTGCGGCGACGGCCAGTTCGGCGACACCGGGTGGGCGACGAACGGCGCGGCAGCGACGATGATCGCCACCACCACCAGCGCCATCAGCATGCGCTGCAGGCTGCCGTTGGCCAGCGCGTGGGTCAGGCCGTGGGCAAAGCCGAACACCAGGTCCAACTGCTTGTGGAACAGATTGCGACCGATGCTGCGCGAGACCACCGCATGCAGGTTGATCAGCCGGCGCAGGCCGAAGTACAGCGCCACGCCGCCCAGCACGCCGCCGATGCTCATCAGCAGCGGCAGGTTGAAGCCGTGCCAGACCGACAGGCTGAAGGCCGGCATGGCCGGACCCAGGATCGAGTGCGCGGCGGTGTGCAGTACCGGCGAGATGGTGACCGCGGGGGCAATGCCGACGGCGAGGCAGACCACGACCAGGATTTCTACCGGCACCTTCATGAACCGCGGCGGCTCGTGCGGAACGCGGTCCAGGTCGTGCGGCCCCTTGCCGAAGAACGTGTCGTGCACGAAGCGCAGGCTGTAGGCCACGCCGAACACGCCGGCCAGCAGCGCCGCGATCGACACCGCGATGCGCATCGGCTCCGGCCCCTGCGCGGTGATCGCCTCGGCGAACAGCATCTCCTTGGACAGGAAACCGTTGAGCAGCGGAATGCCCGCCATCGCCAGCGAAGCGATGATCGCCAGCGCGCTGGTGAACGGCATCAGCCTGCGCAGGCCGCCGAGCTTGCGCATGTCACGTGTGCCGGTTTCGTGGTCGATGATGCCGGCGGCCATGAACAGCGAGGCCTTGAAGGTGGCGTGGTTGAGGATGTGGAACACGCCGGCCACCACTGCCATCGGCGTGGACAGGCCAAACAGCAGGGTGATCAGGCCCAGGTGCGAGATCGTTGAATAGGCCAGCAGACCCTTCAGGTCGTGCTGGAAGATCGCATTCCAGGCACCGATCAGCAGGGTGAGCGCGCCGATGCCGCTGACCGTGTAGAAGAACAGGTCGGTGCCGGCCAGTGCCGGGTGCAGCCGCGCCAGCAGGAATACGCCGGCTTTGACCATGGTGGCCGAATGCAGATAGGCCGACACGGGGGTCGGGGCGGCCATGGCGTGCGGCAGCCAGAAGTGGAACGGGAACTGCGCGCTCTTGGTGAAGATGCCGGCCAGCACCAGGAACAGGGCATAGGGGTAGAGCGGGCTGCTGCGGATCACATCGCCGGCCGCGAGCACCACATCCAGCTCGAAGCTGCCGACAATGCGGCCGATCAGCAGCACGCCGCCGAGCAGGGCCAGGCCGCCGCCGCCGGTGACCACCAGCGCCATGCGCGCGCCTTCACGGGCGTCCTGGCGGTGCGACCAGAAGCCGATCAGCAGGAACGAGCTGATGCTGGTCATTTCCCAGAACACCATCAGCAGCAGCAGGTTGCCCGACAGGACCATGCCCAGCATGGCCCCCATGAACAGCAGCAGGTAACAGTAGAAGCGGTGTGCGCTGTCGCGGGGACTCAGGTAGTAGTGCGCGTACATCACCACCAGCGCGCCGATCGCCAGGACCAGGCCGGCGAACATCCAGGCCAGCCCATCCAGCCGCAGCGAGAAGGCCAGTCCGATCTGCGGCAGCCAGTCGCCGAAGCTTCGCACCACCTCGCCCTGAAGCAGCACCGGGGTCAGGGTGGCCAGAACGGCCAGCCCGCCCAGAGGCGCGACGGCGGCCAACCACGCAGCGGTGGCGCGGGAGCTGGTGCGGAACGTGGCCACCACCGCTGCCATCACGAAGGGCAGGGCCAGCAGCAGGAGCAGGGCAGGATTCATGCAGGGAATGCGCGATTCACGAGCAGGTTGTTCAGTCTAACAGGCGGTCATTTGTCGCCGATATACCCGAATACGCCAGCAACTGCAGGTAACGTGCGTGGTTCATTTTTTCAGCGCTCGAAATCACCCCATTCGGCACTCGTCAAAGCCGTATGGACAATCCCGTCCGCTTTGCCGCTTTTGTCCCCCGGTTGTTCTTCATCGGTGCTTCGGCCCAGCAACGGCAGGGGCTGAGGCCACAGCCCGGCTGGCCTGGACATGAACGGCCGATGTCGAAAACGGATCACCCACGGCGATGCTGGGCGCGATGCCGTGCAGCGCCGGTGATGATCGATTTCGTTCAGGTTGGGAGATGCTGGTTGCCGGCCGGCGGCCGGCACTACCTCAATATTTCCAGCCCATCTGGCGGAACAGCTTGGCCATCACCCAGGCCGGCCCGATCAGCAGGTAGGTCAGGTCGGTGAGGAAGCTGGGCTTGCGGCCTTCGAACTTGTGCCCGATGAACTGCGCGATCCACGCGACCACGAACACGCCCAGGGCGGTCCAGCCCAGACCGGCCACGCCGATCTGCGCTTCCAGCAGACGGCAGACGCAGCCGCATACAAACAGCAGCCCCAGCATGCCGATGCCCAGCGGGCGTGACAGCCGGTTGTAGAAGCACCAGGCAGTGAACATCGCCAGTCCGGCCCAGACCCCATGCTGGAACCAGGTGATCAGCGGCGGGATGCACCACAGCAGGCCCACCACCGACCACAGGATCGCCGGCACCGCGACCACGTGGATGCGCTGGTTCAGCGCATTGCGGTGGTCGTCGGAGTAGCTGGCGAAGTAGCGGTCAATCGGCCGCACAACCTGGGTGGTGGTGGACATGGTGGTTTCCGTCAATCCACGCTGATGCCGGCCAGACGCTGCAGCGCCTCGGCGTACTTGGCGCGGGTGCGTTCGATGATGTCGGCCGGGATGTTCGGGCCCGGGGCGGTCTTGCCCCAGTCCAGCGTCTCCAGGTAATCACGGACGAACTGCTTGTCGTAGCTCGGCGGGCTGGTGCCCACCTCGTACTGATCGGCCGGCCAGTAGCGCGACGAATCCGGGGTCAGCATCTCGTCCATGATGTACAGGCGACCATCTTCATCGGTACCGAACTCGAACTTGGTGTCGGCCAGGATGATGCCGCGCTCGCGGGCGTAATCGGCGGCGAACTTGTAGATGCGCAGGGTGGCATCGCGCACGCGCTCGGCCAGGTCCACGCCCACCGCCTTGACCATTGCATCGAAGTCGATGTTCTCGTCGTGGTCGCCCACCGCCGCCTTGGTCGACGGGGTGAAGATCGGTTCCGGCAGCTGTTCGGCCTGGCGCAGACCGTCGGGCAGCTCGATGCCGCTGACCTTGCCGGTGCGCTGGTAGTCCTTCCAGCCGCTGCCGATGAGATAACCGCGGGCAATGGCCTCCACCGGTACCGGCTTCAGCTTGCGGGTGACCACCGCGCGCTTGGCGTACAGCGCCGCGTCCACGCCTTCGGGCAGGACACTGGCGACATCAATGCCGGTCAGGTGGTTGGGCATCAGGTGCGCGGTCTTGGCGAACCAGAAGTTCGAGACCTGGCAGAGCATTTCGCCCTTGCCCGGAATCGGGTCCGGCAGCACCACGTCGAAGGCCGACAGACGGTCGGTGGCGACCATCAGCAGGTAGTCCCCCGGCGGGGTGCCGGCAGGCAGCCGGTCGCGCGGAATGTCGAAAACATCACGCACCTTGCCGCGATGGCGCAAGGGCAGGCCGGGGAGATCGGATTGCAACAACGTGGTCGGCACGGGCACTCCTGAGGCTTCGTCGAGACAGCTGTCCAGGGCACCCGGTGACGGGCCCGCCAGACAGCGGGCGGCCTAGTGTAAAGCGGGTTGGGCCCGCTGTGACGTAAAATGGATCACCTTTTTCAAGCGGCCGCCCCGACGACCATGCGCTGGTACGGAAAACTGCTGGGATTCATCGCCGGGGCCCTGCTGTTCCGGCCCAACCCGCTGTTCGGCGCGGCCATCGGCCTGCTCCTCGGCCATGCCTTTGATGCCGACTGGTTCCGGCTGAACAGGGAAAACCCCTACCGCGAGCTGGGACTGACCTCCGAGGCCACCGACGCCGAGATCGACCTGGCCTACCGCCGGCTGATCTCCCAGTACCACCCCGACAAGGTGGTGGGCGCGGCCCCCGAGCTGCGCCAGCAGGCCGAGCGCAAGTCGCGCCAGCTCAACGCCGCCTACGACCGCATCAAAACCCTGCGCAAGCGCGGCTAGCGCTGCCACTCCTTCTTCCTTCCGCAAGGCCCTGGCCATGTCCAACTGCATCATCGCCCCCTCCATCCTGTCCGCCGACTTCGCCCGCCTCGGCGAGGAAGTGGACAACGTGCTTGCCGCCGGTGCCGACTGGGTGCACTTCGACGTAATGGACAATCACTACGTGCCCAACCTGACCATCGGCCCGATGGTCTGTCAGGCGCTGCGCAAGCACGGCATCACCGCGCCGATCGACGTCCATCTGATGGTTGAGCCGGTGGACCGCATCATTCCCGACTTCGCCGAAGCCGGGGCCACTTACATCAGCTTCCACCCCGAAGCCAGCCGCCACGTGCACCGCACCATCCAGCTGATCCGTTCGCTGGGCTGCAAGCCGGGCCTGGTGCTCAATCCGGGCACCCCGGTGGACGTGCTGGACTGGGTGCTGGATGACCTGGATCTGGTGCTGCTGATGTCGGTCAACCCGGGCTTCGGCGGCCAGGCCTTCATTCCCTCGGCGCTGGACAAGCTGCGCGTGGTGCGCGAGAAGATCGACGCCAGCGGTCGAGACATCCGCCTGGAGATCGACGGCGGGGTCAAGGCCGACAACATCGGCGCGATTGCCGCCGCCGGTGCCGACGCCTTCGTCGCGGGCTCTGCCATCTTCAACGCACCGATCAGCTACAAGGACGTCATCGAGCAGATGCGTCGCAACGTCGCCAAGGCGCGGGGCTGAGCATGGCCGCCGCCGCCGGCGTACTGATCCGCGATGCCGTTGCTGAGGATGCGGCGCTGATTCTGCGCTTCATCCGCGAGCTGGCGATCTACGAGAAAGCCGAATCGTCGGTGCAGACCGACGAAGCCGGCATTCGCGAAAGCCTGTTCGGTGAAGGTGCAAAGGCACGTGCGCTGATCTGCGAAGCCGAGGGTCAGCCCATCGGCTACGCGGTGTACTTCTACAACTACTCGACCTGGCTGGGCCGTAACGGCATCTACCTGGAAGACCTGTACGTCAGTCCGGCCAGCCGCGGTAGTGGGGCCGGCAAGGCACTGCTGCAGTACATCGCACGGCAGGCGGTGGCCGAGGGCTGTGGCCGGTTCGAATGGTCGGTGCTGGACTGGAACACCCCGGCCATCGACTTCTATGAAGCGATGGGTGCGCGTCCGCAGAGCGAGTGGACGGTGTACCGGCTCGAAGGCGACGCGCTGAAGGCGTTTGCCGCTCGCGCCTGAGTCATCCGGCGGCGGCATCAAAAAAAGGCCGCACGCTCTCGGATGCGACCTCGGAAACAGCGGGAGGCTGATCCTGCCTCCATCCATCATCCCTGCTATGGCCTTTCATTCTCCGGACCGACGGTGACCGTTTGATGACGTTCACCACAGCTGAAACAACGCACTGTTAGCCTGCGCGTCCCCACCGATGGAAATGCTGAATGAGCCGTGCCCGCTGGCGTCTGATCCTGAACGGCAAGTCCACAGGCAACGAGGACGTACGCGAGGCCGTGCACGTGCTGCGCGAGCGCGGCATCGCCCTGGAAGTGCGGGTCACCTGGGAAGGGGGCGACGCGGAGCGCTATGTGGCGGAAGCAATCGATAACGGGGTGGACACCATCGTTGCCGCCGGCGGTGACGGTACCCTCAGCGAGGTCGCCGAGACCCTGGCCCATCGGGACGAGCCCGCCGACGCACTGCCCTCGCTGGGCCTGCTGCCGCTGGGCACCGCCAACGACTTCGCCACCGCCGCCGGCATTCCGGACGATCCGCTGGCCGCGCTGAGCCTCGTCGAGCAACAGTCCCCGCGTCCGATTGACCTGCTGCGCATCGACGCCGACGGCAAGCGGTGGTGGTGCGCCAACGTCGCCAGCGGCGGCTTCGGTACCGAAGTGACGGTGGAAACCGATGAGGGCTTGAAGAAGGTGCTGGGCGGCCTGGCCTATCTGGTCACCGGCATCTCGCGGCTGGGCAAGATCGAGCCAATCCAGGCCCGGGTGCGGAGCCAGGACTTCCACTGGCAGGGCGGCTTCATCGCGCTTGGTATAGGCAATGGTCGTCAGGCCGGCGGAGGCCAGGTGCTGTGCCCGGAGGCGGTGATCAACGACGGCCTGCTCGACCTGACCATCATTCCCGAGCTCAGCGGCGAGGTCATGTCCACGTTTGCCGCGCTGGTGAAAGGTGGCAAGCGCGGCGCGCTGGAGCAGGTTGCCGAGCGCACCCGTGCGCAGTGGGTGGAGATCGACGCCGACCAGCCGATGACGTTGAACCTGGATGGCGAGCCGGTCAAGGCACGCCACTTCCGCATCGACTGCGTGCCCGGCCGCGTGCGCATGCACCTGCCGCACGACAGCGAGCTGGTGTAACCGATAAACGTCACTGCTGCGGATGATCCCGCCGATACAACGCCCATTCCTCGACCCTGGTTCCATCCGGCAAATGGCAGAACCCGGTCTGCGCACCCGCGCTGTCGGTCTCGATCACGCTTTTGCCACCAAGCTCGACGCAGTACACAGACGCCGGATTGGCCATGCCAACAGCGGGGTCGGCAGCGTCCGGCTTCGCCGTCGACCCGCACCCGGCGAGCATCATCCCCGCACCCACCGCCGCCGCCTTCATCACCTTGCGCATGACAGCCTCCCGTTCGCGGGCTCGCCGCCCGATCGCACAACGCCGGCATCGGCCGGGCTGCTTCCCGTAGAGCCGGGCTTGCCCGGCTGCTTCACAATAACGGAATGTCCTTCCCTCAAAGCAGCGGTATCTCTTCTTCCTTGTATGGGAATCCAAAAGCCTTGCGCTTGTCACGGATACCGTCGGGCATAGCGGGGCGCGGGATGTTGCGCGAAATCAGCCATTCTTGACACTTCTTCTGCCAGGGAAGCAGGTCAGGCGTAGTGATGCCCCAATAGATGTCTTCCGCAATGTGCATCCTGTCAGGCTTACCAATTGATGACTTCATCATCACGGTGGGGTCAGCTCCGTGCTCCAAGAGCCAGTACGCATGTTCGAATCCCCCGCGCGTGGTGTACCAGCCCAGCACAGTGTCTGCTGAGCCACGATTGGACTCGTTTACTTCCGCGCCGTTCTCTACGAGGAGCTTTACGTTCTCCCACTGATTTCCGCTGATGAATGCCTGGAAAAGGAGCGTTTCGTTATTGACGTTCCTGATATTCGGGTCGCCGCCGTGCTTGAGGAGGAGAGCGAGATAGCGGGGGTCGTCCATCATCGCCGCGAACACCATGGCGTTGTTGAAGTGGATCATTTCGCCATTCATGTGTGTCGACTCGCGCGCATTGGGATCTGCGCCAGCCTCAAGCAGCGCCTCCAGCCCTTCCAGATTGCGGGCGCGAAGCGGCCAGGCGACGACGGGAATGCCATCGCGGCTTGCAAAGGTTGTGTCGGGATTCACCCCATCTTCTTTGATGAGTCGCGTGATGGTGTCGGAGTCGCCATTTTCGGAGGCAATGGCCAGCTGCAAGGCTTTCCCCTCGAAGTAGCCATCTGCGCCGCGAGTGGACACTGGGGTGCAGGATGTGAGTGGCAGGAGTGCGAGGACGCCTGCTGCCATAAGTGCCGCTCTGGCACCCAGGCGAGTGCAGGTCGCCCTCACAGAAGGGGGATGTCCTTCTCGTCCGTTGGATACCCGAATGCAGCCCTTTTTTTCAGAATGTTTCCCGGCATCGGCGGGCGCGGGATGTTGCGCTCGATGAGCCATTGCTGACACTTCCTCTGCCAAGGCAAGAGATCGGGCGTTGTGATCTCCCAATAAATATCCTCAACCATCAATTGGCGGGCTGGTTGGCCACTTCCCGGCAGTGGAGCGAGTTCAAGTGTTGGGTCGGCACCATGCTCAAGCAACCAGTACGCGGAATCGAATCCTCCTCGTGATGTGTAGGAGCTGAGGATCGTGTCGTCAGATGCGCGGTTGGGGGCATTGATGTTTGCCCCCTTCTCAATGAGTAGCTTTACGTTCTCCCACTGATTTCCGCTGATGAATGCCTGGAAAAGGAGCGTTTCGTTATTGACGTTCCTGATATTCGGAT
>NZ_RHPP01000059.1:19249-26378 GCF_003935715.1 Stenotrophomonas sp. 278
TTTACGTTCTCCCACTGATTTCCGCTGATGAATGCCTGGAAAAGGAGCGTTTCGTTATTGACGTTCCTGATATTCGGATCGCCACCGTGCTTGAGGAGAAGAGCGAGATAGCGGGGGTCGTCCATCATCGCCGCGAACACCATGGCGTTGTTGAAGTGGATCATCTCGCCATTCATGTGTTTTGACTCGCGCGCATTCGGATCTGCGCCAGCCTCAAGCAACGCATTCAACCCGCCGAGGCTTCGGGCGCGGAGTGGCCAAGCTATGAGGGGAATGCCATCGCGGCTTGCAAAAGTTGTGTCGGGATTCACCCCCTCTTCTTTAATGAGGCGGGCGATGGTGTCGGAATCGCCACTTTCGGAGGCAATCGCCAACTGCAGGGCTTTTCCCTGGAAGTAGTCGCCCGCGCCGTGCGCTGAGGACGCGGCACAGCCGCTTGCAAGGAAAAGTGTGACCCATGCCGCACTTAGAAGCGCTTTTGCCATCAAGTTGTGAACACTGGAGCGCATGATCGTCCTGATGTGAAACCCCTGATGGGGTGACATTAGCAAACTGTTCTGTTATTCGATAAGCATCGCGGACCTGGGGCCGCGTCCTTCACAGAGCAAAGGAGTTTGCCATGAGCGGTCCGGAGATTGAGGCGCGTACGCGCGTTGTCCAAGCGCAGAAGGAACTTGTGCAGCAACTTCGCGACAGCGGAAATAACCGGGAAGCTGATCGCCTCCAAGAGACGTATCACGCTCGCGAAATGTCGGGTCTGGCTGCGGACGTTTACAGATCCGCAAACCGTGAAGGGGCCCCACCTGCAGGGTGGACGCGCGCGAGTTCCGATCCCTCAGCTCTTCGTGCGGCAGGGATCAATCTCTCAGACCAGGAAATTCGTGAAGCGCTCCAGCCGCGATATTCGGGGTTTCGCGCGGAGATATATCTGCCCGACAAGGCGGTATTCGGAGAGAACGCCAAGCCCGTCGTCGTATACAAAGGGTCCACAGGGCTGATCGTCGACCCTTCTGCTCCAAGCGGCCGCCGGGAGTCCGGGGCCGAAGACTTCCTGAACAATGGGCAGCAAGGTATCGGGATGCGTAGTGATTACTACGATCGCGCCATGGGGCTTGCAGCACGGTTGGACAGAGTCACTGCCGGCAACTTCGAAATCGCCGGCCACTCCCTGGGTGGCGGTATGGCCTCGGCCGCTTCCGCCGTCACTGGTGCCCGCGCCACCACCTTCAACGCCGCCGGCCTGCATCCGGATACCCCCGCACGCTTCGCCAAAGAAAACGGCCTGCCAACCTTCAATCCGCAACAGACCGTGCACACCTACCAGACAGCCGGCGAGGTGTTGAATGACGTACAGAACGGCATGCAGAAGCTCAACGACGAGCAGCGTCGGGGCTACGGTGTGCTTGCCAATGAAATGGGCATGCTGCTGAAAGAGCCGGCCATGCAGACGCTGGTCGGCGACAGGCTGCGCGAAATGATGCCTGCGGGTGCGCAGACCTCCGCCGCGCAGTTCGTCGAACAGCTGGCAACCAAGCCCGGGCAGGAGGCGCTGCGCAACATCCCGGTGGCGGCAGGCAAGCTTGAGCTGTTGCTCGACTCCAAGATGGTCGACAAGAACGACAGAATCGTCGACCGCCCGAATGTGGCGGCACCCAGCCAGGTCGCCGAGCTGGCCGGCCCGCTGTCGCATGCGCTGCATGCCACGGGTTACGGTATGCGGGGTGGCCGCATCGTCGGCGAGCAGGTCGAGCGGGCGGGCGCAGCCGGTGCGCACGTGCTGGACAAAGTAGGCGATGGTGCCGAGACCGTGCTCAAGACCCAGGGCATGGCGATTGGCCAGGTGGTGAACTTCGGTTCGGCCACCATGCAGGTGAGTGCCAAGGCGACTACTACCGTGATTGCTACCGGGCGTGAGCTGACCGGCGGCATCGAGGCCACGGCGCACCGCGTCCAGTCGCGCGTGCATTCAGGAAGTGCGTCAGCGCTGTCCTGGTTCACCGACAAGATTGGGCTGGACAACTTCTCCGATAGGTTGGCCAAGGACGCGGAGCATGCCCGCAACGACGGCGAGCACCGCGCCCAGAACGCGACCCGCCATGCGCAGTCCGATGCCGACGGCATTCGCGGGGTGGGTGATCGCACTGCCGCGGCTATCGGACACAACGGGCAATGGGTGGCCGGCAAGCTGCAGAATGGGTTTGCCACCGCCGGGGCCTACGTGGACAGTGGCTACGATCTGGCCGCGTCCCGCGTGAAGGGCATCAGCTCGCACGCTCCGGCTGCGTTCGCCACCCTGGGTGGGGTCGGCGTGGGCCTCACAACGGCTGCAGCCACCCATGTGCCGTTGGGCGCTCCGCCGATAGCGCATCACAACCTATCCAACCTTGCCAAGTCGGCGCGCCTGATTGGCGAGCTCGGCCCCTCCTTCGGCGAATCGGCTGCCCGCCACGCCATGGGCGATACCGTCATCCCCAGTCTAGACTTCGAACTGAACAAGCAGGAAGCCGCCGCCCGCCAACTGCTCGAGCAGCACCAGCGCATCCAGCATCCCAACGACGGCCGTCAGGCCGGCCTGAACGCCGAGCCGGCGTCGCTGGGGGTGGGCATCAACGACCCCAGCCATCCGGACTTCAAGCTGTTCAAAGGCGCGCAGACCGGCGTGCATGCACTGGACGTGGCCCACAACCTTACCCCGGACCTGCACAGCGACCAGTTGGCCGGCGCGCTGGTCTGCAAGGCCAAGCAGGGTGGACTGGAGTCCATCGAGCATGTCCTGCTCAGCACGGACCGCACCCGCGTGTTTGCCGTCGACACCCAGGACACCACCTCGGTGCACCGCAAGCTGGCCCAGGTCGACATTGCCGAGGGCCGCCAGCAGCCGCTGAGCGTCAGTACCGAGCAGGTCGCCGAAGTAAACCGCCAGCAGCTGGCCCAGGCCGCCCCCGACAAACAGCAGGCGCAGGAGCTCGACGCCGCCCAGCGCGACCAGGAACAGCAGGCCGCCGCCCGTCGCATGGGCTGATCCCCGGCCGAGCCGGTCTCCCGCCTGAGCCTGCGTGCCCAGGCGGGTTCCCCTGGCCTCGGCCTTGGGGTACAGTCCCCGGGTGTCCATTCTGACGACCCCGCATACCCTTTCTTCCGCTCGCCGTGGTTGGCGATGGTGGCCTGTTGCCGTCGTCCGTCCCGCCACCACCGTTTCCCGGAAGGAAAGTCGTCTTGATCACGCTCGAGCAGTTCCAGCAGCAGGCCGCTGAAGGCCATACCCGCATCCCCGTTGTCCGTGAAGTGCTGTCCGACCTGGACACGCCGCTCTCGGTGTACCTGAAGCTCGCTGACGGCCCGCATACCTACCTGTTTGAATCCGTCGAAGGCGGCGAGCGCTTCGGTCGCTATTCCATCATCGGCCTGCCGGCGCGTCGGGTGTATGCCTTCCACGGCCACACCCTGACCGTGCGCGAAGCCGGACAGGTCGTGGAAACCCGTAAAGTGGCCGATCCCTTCGCCGAAGTGGAAGCGCTGCGCAGCGCCCATTCGGTGCCCAAGCTGGCCGGCCTGCCGGGCTTCACCGGTGGGCTGGTGGGCTGGTTCGGCTTTGAATGCATCGGCTACATCGAACCGCGGCTGGCCCCGCCGCGCGGCCGCGATGAATTGGGCACGCCGGACATCCTGCTGCTGCACTCGGAAGACCTGGCGGTGTTCGACAACCTCAAGGGCCGCCTGTATCTGATCGTGCACGCTGACCCGCGCCAGCCCGGTGCCTTTGATGAGGCACAGGGCCGCCTGGATGCGCTGGTGGCCAAGCTGCGCGCCCCGGGCGCAGGCTATCCGGCTCCGATCACCCGCGACGTGCTGGACGAAAACGACTTCGTTTCCGGCTTCACCCGCGAAGGCTTCATTGCCGCGGTGGACAAGTCCAAGGAATACATCCGCGCGGGTGACATCTTCCAGGTGGTGCTCAGCCAGCGCCTGAGCGTGCCGTTCAAGGCGCGTCCGGTCGATGTGTACCGCGCGCTGCGTGCATTGAATCCGTCGCCGTACATGTATTTCCTCGACACCGGTGACGTGCAGGTGGTGGGGTCCTCACCGGAGATCCTGGTGCGCCTGCAGGACGGCGAGGTCACAGTGCGTCCCATCGCCGGCACCCGCCCACGCGGGGCCACGGTGGAAGAAGACAACGCGCTGGAAGCCGAGCTGCTGGCCGACCCGAAGGAACGCGCCGAGCACCTGATGCTGATCGACCTCGGCCGCAACGATGCCGGTCGCGTCTCGCAGGCCGGCACCGTGGAAGTGGGCGAGCAGTTCGTGATCGAACGCTACAGCCATGTCATGCATATCGTCAGCGAAGTCACCGGCCGACTGCAGCCGGGCCTGAGCTACGCCGACGTGCTGCGCGCTACCTTCCCGGCCGGCACGGTCAGCGGCGCACCGAAGATCCGCGCGCTGGAAGTGATCCGCGAGCTGGAGCCGATCAAGCGCAATGTGTACGCCGGCAGCATCGGTTACATCGGCTGGCACGGCGACGCGGACACCGCCATCGCGATCCGCACCGCGGTGATCAAGGACGGTCGCCTGCACGTGCAGGCCGGTGCCGGCATCGTCTATGACTCGGACCCGGGCAAGGAATGGGACGAGACCATGAACAAGGGTCGTGCGCTGTTCCGCGCCGTGGCCCAGGCCGCCAAGGGCCTGTAATGCCGGGCTCTGCCCGGCAGCGCCCCTCCAGTTTTTCTCACCCAGGACAAGGAGTACCGCATGAAGCTGTTGAACGTTCTGCTGTGGTCGTCGCTGCTGGCCATGGTGGCCCCTTCGGCATGGGCGCAGGCCAACACCATTCCCTCGCAGCCGCACCTGCTGGTGAAGGGGGAGGGACGCAGGACGGTCATGCCGGATCGGTTCGGGCTGAGCCTGCGGCTGGAAGAGACTGACATGGACGCCGATGCTGCGCGCCGACGCGTACAGGAAAACGTGGTGCGGGTGCTGGCATTGTTCAAGCAGTACAAGGCAGTCGACGGCAGCGTGCGCGCGGACAACCTGCAGATCAACCCCGCCAACGAATATCAGCAGAACAAGCAGGTCTTCATCGGTACACGTGTGTCGCGAACCTTGCGCGGCAGCTTTGCCAGCCCGCAGCAGCTGCAGGCGTTCCTGGCTGCGCTGAAGGCCAGCGCGGTGGTGCAGGTCAGCAGTCTGACGCCGAGCTACTCCGGCGAAGTGGCGCTCCGGCGTGAACTCAAGGGCGAGGCGGCTGCACAGACGCGGGAATCCGCCCAAGGGCTCGCCAAGGCATACGGCACCCGTCTGGGCGGCCTGTACAGCATTTCCGACGTGGCCCCGGATTTCGCCTACGGCATTCAAGCGGGCGACTGGCCGCAGTCGGGAGCCCATGACGGCGATGACAGCCTGGACCGGATCGAAGTAACCGGTAGTCGCGGCATCATGCCGGCACCCGCTCCGGCCGGCGAGCTGGTCGAGGCTGGCTCCATCACGTACACCGAAAACGTGTACGCCATTTTTCTAATCCAAGACGGACCCTGATCCATGTTGTGGATGATCGACAACTACGACAGCTTCACCTACAACCTCGTGCAGTACCTGCAGACGCTGGGGGCCGAGGTCAAGGTGGTGCGCAACGACGCGATGAGCGTGGACGAGATTGCCGCGCAGCGCCCCGAGCGCATCGTGATCTCGCCCGGTCCGTGCACGCCCAACGAAGCGGGCGTCTCGCTGGAGCTGATCCAGCGGCTGGGGCCGACCACGCCGATCCTCGGCGTATGCCTGGGTCACCAGAGCATTGGCCAGGTGTATGGCGGCGACGTGATCCGTGCCGGCAACATCATGCATGGCAAGACGTCACCGATCCGGCACCAGGGCAAGGGCGTGTTCGCCGGCCTGCCGGACCGTTACCAAGCGACCCGTTATCACTCGCTGGTGGTCGACAAGACCACGCTGCCGGACTGCCTGGAAGTCACCGCCTGGACCGAGAACGACGACGGCTCCATCGAGGAGATCATGGGCCTGCGTCATCGCGAACATCCGGTTGAGGGTGTTCAGTTCCATCCCGAATCGATCCTTACCGAGCACGGCCACGCCCTGCTGAAGAATTTCCTGCAGCGCTGAGCCGCGCTGCCCGCATCACAAAGGACACCCGCATGACCTTCTCCCCCCAGGAAGCCCTGCAGCGCACGATCGAGCACCGCGAGATCTTCTTTGACGAGATGATTGACCTGATGCGCCAGGTGATGCGTGGCGAAGTCACGCCGGTGATGACCGCCGCGATCCTGACCGGCCTGCGGGTGAAAAAGGAAACGGTCGGCGAAATCGCCGGCGCGGCCACGGTGATGCGTGAGCTGGCGCTGGCCGTTCCAGTGCAGGACAAGACCCACCTGGTCGACATCGTCGGCACCGGCGGCGATGGCTCGCACACCTTCAACATCTCCACCTGCGCGATGTTCGTGGTGGCGGCGGCCGGAGCCAAGGTCGCCAAGCACGGCAACCGCAGCGTGTCGTCCAAGTCCGGAAGCGCCGATGCGGTCGAAGCGCTGGGCGCGGTGATCGAGCTGCGTCCGGAGCAGGTCGCGCGCGCGATTGAAGACACCGGCATCGGCTTCATGTTCGCCCCGATGCATCACCCGGCCATGAAGGTGGTCGCACCAGTACGCCGCGAAATGGGCGTGCGCACCATCTTCAACATCCTCGGCCCGCTGACCAATCCGGTCGGGGCCACCAACGTACTGATGGGCGTGTTCCATCCGGATCTGGTCGGCATCCAGGCGCGCGTGTTGCGTGAGCTGGGAGCCGAGCGGGCGCTGGTGGTGTGGGGGCGCGACAACATGGACGAGATCTCGCTGGGAGCCGGCACCCTGGTGGGCGAACTGCGTGACGGCAAGGTGCGCGAGTACGAAATCCATCCCGAAGACTTCGGCATCGCCATGTCGGCCAGCCGCAACCTGAAGGTGAGCGGCCCGGAGGAGTCCATTGCCATGCTTCGTGGCGTGCTCGACAACGAGCCCGGCCCGGCGCTGGACATCGTTGCACTCAACGCTGGTGCGGCACTTTATGTGTCCGGAGTCGCCGACAGCATTGCCGACGGCCTGGCCCGCGCCCGCGCGGCCATTGCCGACGGCAGCGC